>JBAXPT010000065.1:0-9588 GCA_037132095.1 Actinomycetes bacterium | reverse complement strand
TTAAAGAAGTTAAAGAATTTAAAGAATGCGCTTAGCCCAAGACCCAAAGGAGTAACCAATGCCAGAGCGGGAGCAGATTCAGAAGACTCCGCAGAAAAGAATGGAGGAGGACTCCACCGAGACGAGCGCCCCATCATCTCAGGGAGAGAAGATCAAGGGGGAGTTAGATGAGCTCCTAGATGAAATCGACTCCGTGCTCGAGACAAACGCTGAGGAATTTGTCAAGTCTTATATCCAAAAGGGCGGGGAGTAGCACCGCCCTCGGGGCCCAAGGGCGCGTAGGCTTAGCCCATGAACGAAACTCCATTACTCCCCATTTTCTCAGAGGGCTCTGACCCTGGCCCCTCATTCCTAAATCTGCTGCGTCGAGTTGCACCAGATTCGCTACAGATGCCTCAAGCCATACCCGGGCAGGCATTGCCGTTCGAGTTGGCGCATGGAACCACGGTCTTAGCCATTAGATGCGAAGGTGGCGTCGTTATGGCAGGCGACAGAAGGGCTACTTCGGGAAACTCAATAGCCAACCGCCGAATCGAGAAATTGTTTGCGGCCGACGAGTACTCGGGCGTTGCGATTGCCGGTACCGCCGGCCTCGCTATCGAGATGGTCCGGTTGTTTCAGGTTCAACTTGAGCACTACGAGAAGATTGAGGGAGCCGCACTCTCGCTAGAGGGGAAGGCGAATCAACTCTCGCAGATGGTTCGGGCGAATCTCCCGGCGGCGATGCAGGGCCTTGTCGTCGTTCCATTATTTGCAGGCTTCGATAAGCGGCGGGACCGCGGACGCGTCTTTTCATACGACGCAGTCGGGGGCAAGTATGAAGAAGCCGACTTCTCGGCGAATGGTTCCGGCGCAGTGCATGCTCGAAACTGGATCAAGGCTGCATGGAGCGAGGGTATTAGCGCAGACGACGCCATCTCTATCTCCATTCGCTCATTATTTGCAGCGGCGGATGAAGATACTGCCACTGGCGGGCCTGATCTGGTGCGCGGGATTTATCCGCTAGTAGCAGTCATCAACTCCGAGGGCTTTAAGTTCCTCGATGAAGCCGACGTGGCAGCAAGATCTCAACTTCTCTTAGACGGCCCAGAGCGTGGAGGTTCCGCATGAGCATGCCCTTCTATGTCTCGCCTGAACAGGTAATGAAGGACCGAGCGGATTATGCGCGTAAAGGAATAGCGCGAGGCCGCAGCCTTGTCGCCCTTGAATGCGCAGAGGGCATTGTGATGGTCGCACAGAACCAAAGCCGAACTCTCTACAAAATCTCAGAGGTTTATGACCGAATAGCCTTCGCTGGTGTCGGGAAATATAACGAATTCCAGATGCTCAAAATTGGTGGAGTCAGGCTCGCCGATATGAAGGGCTTTCAGTATTCACGTGAAGACGTAACAGCGAATTCCTTGGCCAACGCCTACGCACAGACTCTTGGCCAGGTATTTACAAACGAAATGAAACCTTATGAGGTTGAGATTCTCGTAGCGCAGGTTGGAGCGACTCAAGAGGAGCCCAACGAGTTGTTCCACATTCTCTATGACGGAACACTGATGGACGAATCTGATTACACAGTATTGGGTGGAGACGCAGAGAGAATTGGGGATGCGTTAGAGGGAACCTTTAGGCCAGGCCTCTCCCTCGCAGAGGCAATTCAGATTGGAGCGAAATCTCTAGCCGACGAAGGAGCGACTCTTGGAGCAGATCAACTTGAGGTTGCGGCACTTGAGCGAGGACGTACCCGTCGAGCATTTAGAAGAGTTACTGGAGACGAACTGCTCGGCATTCTTTCTTGATCACCACGCTCCAGCGAAAGCCAGTGATATCCAGTGAGAGCCAGTGAGAGCCATAGTTAAGAGGTCGTTTGATTAATGGATAAACGAATCTTTGGCATAGAGAATGAATACGGAGTTACCTGCACTCTTAGAGGGCAGAGACGACTCAGCCCTGACGAAGTGGCTCGCTACCTTTTCCGGAAGGTTGTTTCCTGGGGGCGATCAAGCAATGTATTTCTCGAGAATGGCGCGAGGCTCTACCTAGATGTTGGGAGCCACCCCGAGTATGCAACTCCAGAGTGCGACTCTTTGCTTGATGTAATTGCTCATGACAAGGCAGGGGAGCGCATACTCGAGAGTCTTGTTGAGAGTGCCGAGCACAAATTGAACGAGGAGGGGATACGAGGTGATGTATTTCTATTCAAGAACAACACAGACTCCGCTGGCAATTCTTACGGATGCCACGAGAATTACTTAATTCCTCGTGAGGGGGAACTCTCAAAGTTCACGGATGTGCTCATTCCATTTCTAGTCTCTCGTCAGATATATGCAGGGGCGGGAAAAGTCCTCCAGAGTCCACGTGGAGCAATGTTCTGTATAAGTCAACGCTCAGAGCATGTCTGGGAAGGGGTCTCGAGCGCCACCACGCGATCTAGGCCAATCATAAATACCCGAGACGAACCCCACGCTGACGCAGAGAAATACCGGCGCCTACATGTAATTGTTGGTGACTCCAACATGAGCGAATATACAAGCTTCCTAAAGTTGGGGACCTGCTCAATCGTCTTAAGGATGCTCGAGGAGGACCCTGCTCCTTGGCGAGATATGACTCTAGAGAACCCCATCCGAGCGATACGTGAAATTAGTCATGACATCACGTGCACTCGAAAGGTACGTCTTGCTAATGGGCGCGAGCTCTCGGCGGTAGAGATCCAGAGCGAGTATTTAGAGCGCGCCCTGAAGTTTGCAGCGCGCCACGCGCTGAATCCTCTAGAGGCAAGAGCCTTAGAAATGTGGCAGCACTGCATGACACATTTAGCCTCTGATCCGCTTAAGTTGTCGCGTGAACTCGACTGGGTGATTAAGTATCACCTCATTGAGGCTTACAAGAGGCGCCACAACCTCGAACTTCAAGACGCGCGAGTCTCTTTTCTTGATCTCGCATATCACGATGTGACACGTGTTAGGTCACCCTTTTATTTGATGCAGAAGCGAGGCCAAGTTGATCGTGTTACCTCAGATGAGGAAATTAATAAAGCAATGATCACCCCACCTGCCACCACCCGAGCGAATCTACGAGGCGCATTCATCAAGCGCGCGAAAGAGAAGAATCGCGACTACACAGTCGACTGGGTTCATTTAAAGTTGAATGATCAAGCGCAGCGAACAGTCCTCTGTAAAGACCCTTTCAAAGCGCATGACGAACGCGTTGAGAAACTGATCGCTTCTCTCTGATGCCGACTTTCAAGACGGGGAGAGTTGTTTCAATTCTAAATGAGAGGGAGGGGCTTCAGCGCGTCACGGTAGATCTGGGTGCAGGTCTAGAGAACGCCTTCGTATTGACCCAACTCACTGGCGATGTCTCGCTGGGCTCCAATGTCGTGGTCAATACAACCGCGGTTCAACTTGGCCTCGGGACTGGCGGATGGCATGTAATCCACTGGAACCTAGATCGAGCAGAGTTGAGCGAAAAAGGGCCCGGGCACATCATGAAGCTTAGATACACGAGTCTTCAAGTAGATGCAGGTAGTGCGGAGGAGTCATACCCTGAACTTCTTGACGCCAACGACATAGGCGGTATGCCGGTTGTATATGTTCCTCTGCATAGTCAACTCCCGGCAGCTGTATTAGGCATCAGGAGCATCTCTCCGAGGGCACGCATTGCTTACGTCATGACTGATGGGGCGGCGCTACCGATTGCATTCTCTGATTTAGTCGCATCCCTGAGGGAGCGATCACTAATTGATGCGACTGTCACATCTGGGCACGCGTTTGGCGGTGACTTTGAGGCGGTCTCCGCCCCTGCGGCGCTCCTTGCAGCCAAGATTGCGGGGGAGTGCGACGTTGCAGTTGTTGGAATGGGCCCAGGCATTGTGGGCACGGGTAGCAAGTTTGGGCATACGGGTGTTGAAGGAGTCTCCTGGCTAGACACAGCCCGTGCTCTTGGCGGAGTACCTGTGGCATCGTTACGCGTTTCGTTCGCAGATGAACGTGTACGCCATCAAGGAGTCTCACACCACACATTGAACTCGCTCAGCACACTTGGAGCAGATGGGGTCCATGTAGTGGTTCCGATGATCGGCGGAGAGGAAGAGTCCAGGATCAGATCAGATCTTCATGCCGCAGGGATTGATCAGCGGCATAAAATCGTCAGCGCAATAGCACCCGATATTCTTGGGGCGTTTGCAGAACACAACTTGGAGGTTGGCTCAATGGGTCGACCCGCAAGTGCCGACCCTGTTTTATTCTTAGCAGCAGGTGCCGCAGGGGCCTACGCAGCGCAGAGAATACCCGCAGAGTCCTAATATCACCAAGATGACTGCACCTCCCCAGCGCGCTGAGCGCCTGTTAAATCTCTTAGCCCTTTTAGTTGAGTCTCGAGGGGGAGTAACTCTTGAAGAGATCGCAGCAGAGTCGTCCCTTGGGTATACATCTACCGGGGAGTCTCTACGCAGGGCATTCGAGCGTGACAAATCTGCGCTACGTGCAATTGGCATCGAGATTACGCAGAGCCTCGACGGGGAGAAGGCTCGATACCGGGTCGCTCCTGAGGACTTCTATTTACGTGATTTAAGACTCGACGAAGATGAGCGAGCTGCATTGCGAGTAGCTGTCTCTGCCGTTGCACTCGGTGACGCTGCGGCCCTGGATGCATTAATGAAGATTGGAGAGGAAGGGGTCGATGGGGCCGCTCCGATACTCCAGATCCCACTCGGTGAGAACCTGGGGCCGATTTTCTCGGCACTGCGGAGGAGAGAGGCGATTGAGTTTTCATACCTCGGGAGAGAGCGTCGTATATCTCCGTGGGGAATCTCCTCCAAGTTTGGGCACTGGTATGTAGTCGGGAGAGATGAGTCTGCGAAGGGCGATGGATCAGACGATACCGAGCAAGGAATTCGTACATTCCGCTCCGATCGAATTCTGGATTTATCTCTTACCTCAGAGTCTTCATTGACAGACCCGCCTGAGGGATTTAAAGCTGAGGATCACATAGCTAGTCAGCCGTGGCAGTTCGGTCGCGACGAACCCTTGCTTGTTACCGTGCGAGTTGTATCAGAGCATGCGGATGCCCTGATACAGCGCCTCGGCGCTGAGATAAGTTCGAGCCCTGGACCAGAGAACCATGTTGACCTCGGCGTCTGGGTCTCTAATATCGCAGGCATTCAGAATGTTGTACTGGGAATGCTTGAGCACGCAGAGATCATCTCCCCAATAGAGGTTCGCGAATCCATGATTTCTTGGCTGACAGCCTTAGCGGAGCCAGCCCAATGAGCATGAGCATTGCTGAGATACAAATGCTGCGAATCCTCGCAATGATCCCGTGGCTTGCGAGTCGTCCAGGCGTCTCAAAGATCGAGGTATGCGAGCGCTTCGTATTGACTCCGGAACAACTTGAACGCGACTTAGATCTCATTCTTATGGTCGGCACGCCGCCTTATACGCCCGGAAATTATGTCAATGTGATCTATGACGGCGAGATAGTCGATCTCTTCCTAGCGCCGGTATTCGATCGCCAATTCAAACTCTCACAAGGCGAGGGCGTTGCGATTCTTGCTGCAGCAACTGCGATTCTCGCCGTGAAGGGAGTTGAGCCTGATGGTCCTTTAGCCCGAGCCGCAGCCAAACTACGCAGTGCGCTCGATGCTGTCGGCGTAGATGTCGCAGTAGAGCTCTCAGAGCCGCTGGCACTAGACGCAGTGCGACGAGCTGCCGGGGTGGGTCGAACCCTCTCCATTGAGTATTGGAGTTCAGGGCGCGCCCAACGCACCACCCGAGAGATCGACCCTTCGCCTCCGTTCTTTGCCCTTGGTAATTGGTATACCGACTCCTTCTGTCACCTAAGGAACGAGAGGCGGCTTTTCAGGGTGGATCGAATTCGCGAACTGCGTGAGTCTGGAGGCAGGTTCGCACCGAGCGGCCTCGATGTGCCGGACCAGCTTTACCGCCCTGACGTGGCAGCGACGGAGGTAATCCTGCGCACCCCCGTTGCCGGAGCGGGAGTCCTGTACGAACTCCCTTTTACGGAGATCGAGACGCAGGATGACTGGGTGACGGCGAGCATGCCTGTATCGGAACGCACTTGGCTTGAGCGACTAATTCTCCTTCTAGGCCCGGGCACAGAGGTTGTCAGTCCGCCAGAGTGGATCGATACTGGAGCGATCGCGGCTAAACGAGTCCTTAAGAAGTATTCCTAATATTGAGTATGAATCTACTTGCGTGATTCCTTTCAGAGCCCGAGATGTGCGATGCTGCCAACAATGGAGATCACCGGGGCGGGTCAAGATGAGTCTGAGTCGAATACAGCGTCAAACCTAAGTCGCACCCCATCAACCTCTAGCGATTCTGGTGTGGTAGCAGGAGCAGGACTGCCAAAAGAAATTAAAAGCAGGCCGCTCCGCACCGTAGTTGAGTGGATTGTTCTAGTCGGAGCTGCTCTTCTTGTTGCTTTCATAGTGAAGACGTTTCTCTTCCAAGCCTTCTACATCCCATCCGACTCGATGGTCCCAACCCTGGTTGTCGGGGATCGAGTGCTCGTTAACAAGTTGAGTTACAGAGCTCATGAACCCAACCGGTTCGACATAGTTGTATTTCTCGCTCCGAAAGGAACAGAGACTGCTTTAATTAAGGATCTTGTTAAGCGCGTGGTTGGCCTCCCTGGGGAGACTATTGAGGGGAGAGACGGCCGCATTCTCATCAACGGCGCAGTAATCGAGGAGCCCTTCCTGCCCGCTGGTCTTCAATCGCGAACGTTCGGACCGGTGAAGGTCCCGCCGAAGTCTTACTTCATGCTTGGGGATAATCGTCCGTTCTCAAAAGACTCGACATACTTTGGCCCAATCGAAGGAAAGACATTCGTAGGGCGAGTATTCGTGCGCATTTGGCCTCTAAATCGCTTGAGCCTCCTGTAGAGGTTTACAGCGCCAGTATCTAGCGGCTCTGCCATTCGTGGAGAGTTGCCATCATTCGATCGGTGCGGTCGCAGTAGACGCCATCGACGCCCATGTTGAATGCAGCGTTGAGATGGCGAATCTCCTGGGTATCCCAGGCGAATGATGAGAGCTCGAACCTATGGATTAGAGAGACGACGCCTTTACTCCAATCCGAGTGGTGCAGATTCAAAGCATTGAGTCCCTTCTCCGCTAAATCGGAGGCAAGGCGCTCGAACGTGGCGGGTACAACGTTGCCGCGACCGGGGGAGTGGACCAGGCGAATACTGCTTGATATCGCGCGCAATGTTGCTAAGAAATCGGAGTCAGGAGAGCAGAGCCAGAGGCGAGACTCGACACCCAAGTTAGAGGCGATCTCTATCATCTTCGAGGCAGAGCCTGGCTCTTTAATATCTATAGACAACTCAAACTCAGATCCACACTCCTCGTAGAGCGCCCGAAGGGTTGGGACCCCAAATTTTTCTAAATCCAGTGCACTGGTCTCAGCGACTTTGACTCTCCTCAATCCAGCACGCAGGACGCCGTCATGCACAAGCACTACTTGACCGTCTGAGGAGACCCATGCATCGCTCTCTAAACCGGTAGCGCCTTGATCAAGTGCCTTGCGGAAAGCAGGGATCGTGTTCTCTGGCTCAAGGGTTCTGGCTCCGCGATGGGCGAAGGCGATCGGGGTCTGTCGGGTGCTCACTCGGTGAATCGTTGCACGAATGGAGGCGGGAGCGCTGATTGCTCCCTCGCTCTGAATAGGTGCCGGTTGATCGGAATCACTCGCCCGAACTCGCCCGGGTATTAAGGCCCAGTCATCAAGGGCGCTTTCGTCACATATTTCTCCTAAAGGTCGAAACGACTAGGGCCGATGACCCCCTTGTACCTAACAGAGGGAGACCTGAAATGACAACAATCCGTGCTAATTGCCCTGAGTGTGGGGACGTACAACTTAAGGTAAATGACCTCACAGTGAGGGTCTGCAGCAACGACGAGCAGGGTTCATACATGTTCGACTGCCCGAGCTGCTCAACAGTCGTCACCAAGGAAGCAAGTCGCCGCATCGTTGACCTACTCACCTCTAGCGGGGTTGAGTTGCAGGTCTGGAGCCTTCCAGCAGAGCTCAGCGAGCCACACTTCCGTGGGCCTCAGCTCTCTAGCGATGACCTACTCTCGTTCCATGAGCTCCTCGAGACGAGCCACTGGTTCGGAGACCTAATCGAGATGGTGCGCAGCGCACCATCGCAGTAAGGTCCCCGAGACCATGCTCGCGCTACTGACACTCTTGATCGTGATAATCGTGGGTGGCACGCTTGCCCTAGTGACAGTTCTTAAGAGGGCGCGCGCCGAGGTCTGGCCAACTATTGATGCGTTTGCTGAGTTTCGTGGTGCCCTAGACCCTGCAGTTATCTCTCTACGCCGAGACTCATTCAAGGCAGCGAGTCGCCTTGAGCAGGGGAGATCCGCTCAACGGATCAACTCCCCAAGCCTCGGGCGGTAGGCTAAGAGTCGGCCATCTCCTAAAGGTGGGGCCGCACCAGCGTTTAAGGACCCAATGATTCCCCAACTAGGACCACTTGAGATAGTCGTCGTTGTGCTAGTTGCTCTGCTCGTATTTGGGCCCAAGCGACTCCCAGAGGTTGGTCGACAGGTCGGGCGCGGACTGCGAACGGTGAAGAATCTTCAAGAGCAGGTGAGTCAAGAACTTCATCAGGTGCTCCACTCTGATGACCCCGAGGACCCCTTCAGCGGTCTTACTGATTTTGTATCACGTGTCGGTGGATCAGGGGATAAGAATGTTGAGGCCCCCACCGATGAAACCCTCCAAGATGAGGCCCCCAAAGATGAGAACCTCAATGACGGGAGCGCTCCCGAGAGGCAGCCCTTGTCAGAGACAGTTAGCAGGACTGACCTTCGAGGCGAAGACGAGGATGAAGAGAAGAATCCAAGACCCAACTCGGGTACCCCTGGAGTTGGGCAGGCCCCATCCAAGTACCGACCACCGGTGGCGGATTAATGGCGATACGACTAGGGCTCAGGTCTAAAGGTAAATCAAGTGACACGGAGAGTTCAAAGAGCTCAGGGCAGATGACGGTGCTCGAGCATCTCACCGAACTCCGGAGACGAATCTTTATCTGCGCGATCGCCATCGTCATCGGCGCCACAGTCTGCTTCTTCTTTACACCCCAGATCATCTCATTCTTGGCACGCTTCTATGCCGAGGCGATTAACAGGAAAAACGACACACTCATATTTACCGGACCAGCTGACGCGTTCATACTGAGGCTAAAGATCGCAACATATGGCGGAATCGTCGTCTCAATGCCAATCTGGTTGTTTCAAGTCTGGCGCTTCATCACCCCAGGTTTGAACCCGCGTGAAAAGCGCTACGTAATTCCATTTATTCTCTCAGCGGTACTTCTATTCACCTTCGGGGGGCTCGTTGCCTTCCTTACCCTCAAGCCCGCCCTGACGTTCCTTCTAGGGGTTGGCGGCGCCGAACTAAAACCACTCCTCACCGGAGAGTCCTACATAACTCTGGTTGCATTGATGATCGTCGCCTTTGGTGTTGCCTTTGAGTTTCCAGTTGTTCTGGTATTTCTTCTGTTGGCCAAGGTGCTCAGCACATCTCAACTTAAGAAGTGGAGAAGATGGGCGATTGTCCTTAT
>JBAXPT010000064.1:0-9691 GCA_037132095.1 Actinomycetes bacterium | reverse complement strand
CATCTAGGCGCCACGGCGCACGAAGGGAAGGGACGCGCAATGCGCATCCAGAGACTGCTAGCGGTAGCACTGCTCTCATCCAGCATGGTCATAGCGATGCCTCTAACGGCTCACGCAAGTGAGAAGCCAGGAGAGATCGCAGAGTGTCTGTTGTTGGCTGCTGAGAAGTACGGCCCCGAGGGAGCCGGCAAGGGAGACGCTGCCCTCTTCGACGAGAAGGCCAAGGAGTGTTACTCAGCTCCTAGCCCAATCCTGCCTGAGACAGGTGAGCTCTTCTGGGGCGGCCTGTCCTTTGCAATCGTCGCCTTCGGACTCATCAAGTTCGGCTTCCCTGCACTTCGTAAGGGGCTAGCGGATCGTGAAGACAAGATACGTGGAGACCTCGAGGCAGCCGAGCAGGCTAAGAGCGCAGCGCAGGCCGCTGACTCCGACCACGAGAAGATCCTCGCAGAGGCTCGTGCATATGGCGCAGGCTTGGTTGACGAGGCACGCAAGGCTGCAGAGCAGGTGCGAGTAGACCTGATCGCCCGGGCAGAGGCGGATGCCGCTGATGTACGCGCACGCGCAAATGCTGACGCAGCTCTCGCAACAGAGCGCGCCATGGCAGACCTACAGACCCAGGTGGCGGCGATGTCCATTGGGCTTGCGGAGCGCATCGTTCAGCACAATCTCGATGCTGCGACTCAGACGGCTCTCGTCGAGTCCTTCATCAATGAGGTTGGGGGCAGCCGGGCATGAGTGCGGAGCGCGTCGAGGCTTACGCAGAGGCGTTCCTCGTAATCGCGCGTGCCGAGGGGCACGTCGACGAGATCGAGGACGAGCTATTTCGTTTTGCCCGAGCATTCGAGGCGAACGACTCTCTACGTTCAGCGCTTGTTGACCCTGCACTCCCAGCAGAGCGTCGAGTAGCAGTGGTCGCAGAGTTGATGGGGGCTAAGGCCCTTAGTTCTTCAACTTCGCTTGCATCACTGGTCGTCGCTGCGGGACGAGGTAGTGATCTTCCAGCGATTATCGATCTCTTTGTTAAGAAGTCAACAGAGGGTCGTGAGCACGAAGTAGCCGAGGTACGCAGCGCAATCGAGCTTGACGCAGGGCAGCAAGAGCGCCTTGCCATCGCAATTGGTCGCGCGGTAGGTAAGAAAGTAGAAGTAAAAGTCGTCGTTGATCCGAAGGTTCTCGGGGGTCTAGTGGCCCGCGTCGGCGACACTGTTATTGACGGGACCGTCCGTCACAGGCTCGAGCAACTCAAGGAGCAGATCTGACATGGCTGAGCTGACAATTAACGCAGCCGATATTGCCGCAGCGCTGCGCAAGCACGTTGATTCATTCTCACCAACTCTTGCTGCAGAGCAGGTTGGGCAGGTACTAAGCGTTGGCGATGGTGTCGCACGCGTTGCGGGCCTACCCAATACTGCAGTCAATGAGCTTCTCGAGTTTGAGGGTGGCCTTCTTGGTCTTGCCCTCAACCTTGACGAGGACGCCATTGGTGCAGTTGTGCTTGGCCGCGCTGAGGGTGTTGAAGAAGGCAAGGCAGTGCGAGCAACCGGTCGCATTCTCGCCGTGCCGGTTGGTGACGCACTCCTGGGTCGAGTAGTAAACGCATTGGCCCAGCCAATCGACGGTAAGGGTCCGCTCGGTACCGACAAGACTCGTCGTCTTGAGGTCCAGGCCCCTGGAATCGTGGGGCGTAAGCCTGTACACGAGCCACTGCAGACCGGAATTAAGGCTGTAGACGGCATGGTTCCGATCGGCCGCGGACAACGCGAGTTGATCATTGGTGACCGCAAGACAGGCAAGACCACGATCGCTATCGACACAATTCTTAACCAGCGCGGTTCAGGTGTGAAATGCATCTATGTTGCTGTTGGTCAGAAGGCATCATCGGTTGCACAGACTGTTGCGACTCTTGAGCGTTACGGCGCAATGGAGTACACGGTTGTTGTAAACGCCCCCGCAGGTGACGAGGCAGTATTCAAGTACCTCGCTCCATACACGGGCTCTGCCATTGGGCAGGAGTGGATGGAGAACGGCGACCACGCACTCGTTGTATACGACGACCTCTCCAAGCAGGCTGAGGCCTATCGTCAACTCTCATTGTTGCTCCGCCGCCCACCAGGTCGCGAGGCTTACCCGGGTGACGTCTTCTACCTCCACAGCCGTCTTCTTGAGCGTGCTGCGAAGCTCTCAGATGATCTAGGTGCTGGTTCGCTTACAGCACTCCCAATCATTGAGACCAAAGCAGGCGACGTATCTGCGTATATCCCAACCAACGTGATCTCGATCACCGATGGTCAGATCTACCTGCAGGACGACCTCTTCAAGTCCGGTGTGCGCCCCGCTGTAGACGTAGGTATCTCGGTATCTCGAGTCGGTAGCGCTGCACAGATCAAGGCAATGAAGGGCGTAGCTGGAACCCTCAAGCTCGACCTTGCGCAGTTCCGTGACCTAGAGGCATTCGCAACATTTGGTTCAGACCTTGACGCTGTCTCCAAGGAGCAGCTTGAGAGTGGTTACCGCCTTGTTGAGTTGCTCAAGCAGCCACTCAACTCTCCAATGGCAGTTGAGGATCAGGTAGTAGTCATCTTCTCCGGTACAGCGCGTAAAGATCGCGTTGGTGGAGGTAAGGAGCGACTCCTCCTCGACATTGAGGTATCCCAGATCAAGGCCTTCGAGGCAGCCCTTCTCGATGCGTTCCACTCTCGTTACGCAGATCTTCTCGCACACATTCGCGATACGGGAACCCTTCCAGACGAAGCACGCATGCTCGCAGCTATTGAGGATGTCAAGGTTGCTTTCCGTGCCGCTAATGCTGCAGAGGTCGCTGCCGGAACCGGCACCCCTGATGCAGATGCTGAGGCGCTCGGCGATGCCGAGTCAACCAAGACGCTCCCAACCGAGTAGTAGCAGGGGATAGGGACAGATGGCCGGCGGCCAAGAGCGCATCCTCAAGCGACGGATCTCCTCCGTACGCTCAACCAAGAAGATCACGCGCGCTATGGAGCTCATAGCGGGTAGTCGGATCGTCAAGGCTCAAGCTGCAGTAAAAGGCGCGCTTCCTTACAGCGAATTGATCACCAAGGTAGTTGCAGATCTCGCGGCAGGCGGAGGCAGCATTAATAGTCCGATCCTTAAGCCCCGCGAGAGAGTCAAGCGTTCGGCGCACATTGTTATCACCGCCGACCGTGGGCTATGTGGAGCGTATAACTCCTCTGTTGTTCGTGCAGCCGAGGGGTCGATTCTCGAGGACGAAGAAATAGGAGCGGAGTACGCATTAATCCTGGTCGGGCGCAAGGCTGAGGGCTACTTCCGATACCGTGATTTTCGAATCGACAACGCGTTTACCGGATTCTCCGATCAGCCTTCCTACGAGGATGCACGCGCTATTGGCCAATTGGTTAGTGAGCGGTTCATCAACGAGGAGTACGACAAGGTCGAGCTCATCTATACGCGATTCATCTCCGCCGGTAAGCAAGAGGTTGTGCGTAGGCCGCTGCTCCCTCTAGAGCGGGATGTGATTAGTGGTGGCGATGGAAAACCCGGAGACGAGTCCTCAAACTCCGCTACCGCTTCGTATGAATTCGAGAGCTCCCCAGAGGCACTTCTCGCAGAGATTCTCCCTAAGTACATAGAGGCTCGCATATTTGCAGCGCTCCTAAACGCCGGGGCCTCAGAGCACGCTGCGCGCCAGCGAGCCATGAAGGCAGCGACGGATAATGCTGAAGAGCTAATTAAAGAGCTGTCTCGAGTTATGAACCGCGCTCGTCAGGACGCGATCACGACCGAGATTATGGAGATCGTTGGTGGAGCAGAGGCACTCTCCTCTAGCGACGCCGACGCAGATGAAGACTCTGCAGCACGCGCAATAGCGTTTGAACGTGACTACCTCGAGCATCAGGGCGCAGGGCCCGACAACTAGGCCCAGGCCATAAGAAGGAGCATCAAACAAGATGACAATGACCGCTGATTCAAACAAGGTTCTAAAGGACGGGCGAGTAATCGCTATCGCCGGACCCGTCGTGGACGTGGAGTTCCCAACGGGTTCGCTGCCAGAGATCAACTCACTTCTCGAGATGGATATTGTCCTCGAGGGAGAGACGATTACTGTCCCGGCAGAGGTTGCTCAGCAAGTAGGCGCGGGGCGAGTGCGAGTTATCTGCATGAAGCCCACCGATGGTCTCAAGCGCGGAACTCTTGTGCGCAATACCGGCCATGGCATCTCAATGCCAGTTGGTGACGGCGTACTCGGCCACGTATTCAATGTTCTCGGCGAGCCTCTCGACATCACCGCAGAGGAGCTCACGAACATTGATGACCGCTGGGAGATTCACCGCCCGCCACCCGCATTCGACCAACTAGAGCCACGGGCCCTCATGTTCGAGACCGGTATCAAGGTTATCGACCTCCTTGAGCCATACGTACAGGGTGGAAAGATCGGACTCTTCGGTGGAGCCGGTGTAGGCAAGACCGTTCTAATTCAAGAGATGATCAACCGTGTTGCAACACAGCACGGTGGAGTCTCTGTATTCGCCGGTGTAGGCGAGCGCACACGTGAAGGTACCGACCTCTGGATCGAGATGCAGGAGTCCGGGGTTATTGAGAAGGCTGCACTCGTATACGGCCAGATGGATGAGCCGCCAGGTGTGCGCCTGCGTGTTGCCCTTAGCGCACTCACAATCGCTGAGTACTTCCGCGATGTTAAGAACCAAGATGTTCTTCTCTTCGTGGACAACATCTTCCGCTTTGTGCAGGCCGGCTCTGAGGTATCAACCCTCCTAGGTCGTATGCCATCTGCTGTGGGTTACCAGCCCACTCTCGCTGACGAGATGGGTGAACTCCAGGAGCGCATCACCTCAACCAAGGGTCATTCGATTACATCGCTTCAGGCCGTTTATGTCCCTGCTGACGACTACACAGACCCTGCTCCGTTCACGACCTTCACCCACCTTGACGCCACAACTGAGCTATCCCGCCAGATCGCAGCGCTCGGTATCTACCCGGCCGTTGACCCGCTTGCCTCTACCTCCAACATCCTCACCCCTGAGATTGTTGGTGCACGCCACTACAACGTTGCACGCCGCGTTCAAGAGATCCTCCAGCGCTACAAAGAGCTTCAAGACATCATCGCGATTCTTGGTCTCGATGAGCTCTCAGAGGAGGACAAGATTACGGTTAACCGTGCGCGCAAGATTCAGCGCTTCTTGTCTCAGCCGTTCTTCGTTGGAGAGGTATTCACCGGACTCCCCGGTATCTTCGTGCCGATTGACGAGACCATCGAGTCCTTCGAGATGCTTGCAAACGGCGACTTGGATGATGTGCCCGAGCAGGCGTTCTTCAACGTCGGCAACGTAGAGAGCGTCCTCGCCAAGCAGCGCGATCTAGAGAAGAACGCCTAATGGCATTTCTCGTTGAGCTCGTCTCTCCGGAGCGCATTCTCTTCGAGGGCGATGCTGTAATGGTCGTTGCCCGAACCACGGGTGGAGACATTGCGTTTCTACCCGGGCATGTTCCATATCTCGGGGCACTTGAAATCTCGAAGTTGCGGATCATGCAAGAGGTAGATGGCGGCCCGCGCTTTGAGACAGCAGTAGCGGTTCACGGAGGCTTCGTCGAGGTATCAGGCGAGGGCGTAAAGATTCTCTCTGATATTGCCGAGTTGGGTACCGACGTAGACGTAGTACGTGCCCGTACGGCGATGGAGGCCGCTGAGGCGGCACTTCGTACTGACCCTGAGAACGTTGAGGCTAAGAAAGCTCTACAGCGTGCAGAGGTGCGCCTAGACGCAGCCGGAGCAAACGCTTAAATCCCTTAGAAATCGCTATTCTAGAAATCTATAGCTGAGATCTTGGCGAGCTTGGTCCAGCGGTGCTGCGAGCGAATCTTTCGGATTGTGCCGCTGCGAGAGCGCATAACGAGCGTCTCACTGGTTCCGTGGTCTCCGAAGTAGCGCACGCCGCGCACTAGGTCGCCGTCAGATACCCCTGAGGCTGCGAAGAAGACGTCGTCTCCTGATACGAGGTCATCAGCCGTAAGAACTCGACTGAGGTCGTAGCCGGCGTCTAGAGCCGCTCTGCGCTCTGCTTCATCACGTGGCCACAGACGGCCAAGAATCTCTCCTCCGAGGCATTTAACTGCGCATGCTGCGATTACGCCCTCGGGGGTTCCACCGATTCCAAAGAGGATGTCGGTACCAGACTCAGGCCATGCCGCAGAGATTGCACCCGCTACGTCGCCGTCTTGGATGATGCGAACTCGTGCACCCGCCTCACGGCATTGCTTGATGATGTCGGCATGGCGTTCGCGGTCAAGTACCACTGCAGTTACATCGCGCACGCTCTCGCCCTTGGCCTTAGCCACGGCTTTAAGGTTGTCAGCGATTGAGGCGTCGAGATTGATGACGTGGCGCGCCTCGGGACCGACAGCGATTTTGTCCATGTATACGCAGGGCCCTGGGTCAAACATTGTTCCGCGCTCTGAGAGAGCAATTACAGATATGGCGTTGTCGCGCCCAAGTGCGGTAAGCGTTGTTCCATCAATGGGGTCTACAGCGATGTCACACGCTGGCCCGCCAGAACCGATCTCCTCGCCGTTGTAGAGCATGGGGGCTTCGTCTTTCTCGCCCTCCCCGATGACCACAACGCCCTCCATGGGGACTGTGTTGAGCACAAGACGCATGGCATCGACTGCAGCGCCGTCGGCTCCGTTTTTGTCGCCACGCCCGAGCCACCGGCCGGCCGCTAGGGCAGCTGCTTCTGTGGCGCGAGCGAGGTCCATTGCGAGGTTGCGGTCTGGTGCTTCGGGCTGTTGATCCATGAGGCGAGAATCTACTCTGCCGTGAGAGTTCCCCGTAAGGTGGGGGGAGCAGATATCGCCACGAGGCGTATTTGGAGTTAAATCGTGATGGGGGTTCTTAAATGCGGCGATTAGATGCTCGTATAGCGGTAGTCACAGGCGGGGCCTCAGGTATTGGGCGAGCCACGGTCGAGAGATTCCTAGCCGAGGGTGCCACGGTGGAGTCGTGGGACATCGCTGCCGCTCCTGCTGTGCCACTCCCCGCTGAGGCTGTTTATAGGCAGATAGATGTAACCGACGAGGGCGCTGTGATTGCTGGATTCGCCGCCGTGGTCGAGGCCAACGGCCGAGTCGACTGTGTTGTTCACGCCGCGGGGATCGCGAGCGGGGGGCCAGTAAACATGCTTGAGACCTCCGAATGGGATCGCGTCATAAACATCAATTTAAAGGGAACGTTCCTTGTAGATAAATACGCGGCCATAGCGATGCTTGAGCAGGAGCCGCTCTTTGGGGTCGATGGCGCACAACGCGGATCGATTGTGAATCTCGCGAGCGTTGAGGGCCTTATCGGCACTGAGGGTGGGAGTGCGTACAACGCGTCTAAGGGTGGGGTAGTGATTCTCACCAAGAATCTCGCTATTGATTACGGAAGGCGCGGTATTCGAGTCAATGCAATCTGCCCCGGGTTCATTGATACTCCACTGCTATCTGGAGTATTTGGAATGCCCGGGATGGAGGAAGTGATGAAAGACATCGCATCCTCACATCAACTCGGTCGCTTGGGCCGCGCTGAGGAGATCGCATCGGTTGCGCTCTTTCTTTGCTCTGACGATGCTTCTTTCGTTACAGGTGTTGCACTCCCCGTTGACGGCGGATATACAGCGGGGCATCGCCATGGAATATCAGAGTTACTAGGGCTTGCGTAGGGGATAATGCGGCTCTGTGCCTAGAGCGTGTAACTATGTGGCCTAGATCGACAAATGTATCGCCAAGCGGAGTCTCCAATGGGAGGAAGGGGTAATGGGTATGGACGAACGCAGAGCAGACTTCACGACGTACTCAGGCCTTGAGGTCGACCCCGTATACGGACCGGAGGATGCAGAGCGCCCCGGTGAGTTTCCCTATACGCGTGGGCCCCACGCCTCGATGTACCGATCCAAGTTATGGACGATGCGGCTCTTCGCCGGGTTCGGAACAGCACCAGATACCAACATTCGTTTTAAGGAGTTACTCGCAGCCGGCGGGTCGGGGCTCTCAACCGCCTACGACCTACCGACTCTCATGGGGCGTGACTCAGATGATCCGATCTGCATCGGCGAGGTCGGGAAGTGTGGTGTAGCGGTAGATACCCTCGCTGACGTCGAGGACCTCTATCGAGATATTGATCTCTCGAGGGTCACGACATCAATGACGATCAACTCTCCCGCTCCGATTCTTTTTGCCATGTATGTGGTGGCCGCCGAGAATGGAGGTACGCCGCGCTCTCGGCTCGGCGGCACACTCCAGAACGACATGTTCAAGGAGTACCAGGCTCAGAAGGAGTACTTCTTTCCGCCGCGCCCAAGTATGCGCCTCGTTACTGATGTTGTGGAGTTCTGCTCCAATGAAATGCCGCGTTGGCACCCAATATCAATCTCTGGGTATCACATCCGCGAAGCAGGCTCCACTGCAGTGCAGGAGTTGGCGTTTACGCTTGCGAATGGCTTTGCTTATGTTGAGGCTGCGATTGCGCGTGGATTAAGTGTCGATGAGTTTGCGCCGCGCCTCTCATTCTTCTTCAATGCTCACGTAGATTTCTTTGAAGAGATCGCTAAGTTCAGAGCAGCAAGGCGAATCTGGGCTCATTGGATGCGCGATCGCTACGGAGCTACTACCGAGCGAGCAATGCAGCTTCGGTTCCATACGCAGACCGCCGGAGTCTCGCTCACTGCGCAGCAACCAGAGATCAACTTGGTGCGCACTGCTATTGAGGCGCTTGCTGGCGTGCTTGGTGGGACACAGAGTCTGCACACAAACTCCTTCGACGAAGCACTGGCTCTTCCATCAGAGAAATCATCGCGCCTTGCACTCCGTACTCAACAGGTAATCGCACACGAAACACGCGTGGCCAATGTTGCAGATCCACTCGGTGGCTCTTGGTATGTAGAGGCGCTTACTGACGAGACTGAGCGCCTCGCGGAAGAGGTCTTTTCTTATCTTGATGATTTGGGTAACGGATCTATTCTTGAGGGTGTATTCGCGGGTATTGATAGTGGTTATTTCATGGGAGAGATTGCTCAGGCCGCGTACGATTTAGAGCGCAAACTCAATGACGGGCGCCACATTGTCGTTGGTGTAAATGATTTCCTTGAGGGTAATGATGATGCTGCGCCCGAGACACTTCAGATTGGGCCACAGTTTGAGGAGAAGCAACTTGCGCGCCTCGCCGAGGTAAAGCGACTTCGAGATGGAGAGGCGGTTGCGCGTTCTCTCGCGGAGGTCAGGCGTGTTGCTGGCCACCCCACTATAAATACAATGCCAGCGATCATTGAGGCTGTGCGCGTATATGCAACCGTTGGCGAGATCATGAATACATTCGCAGATGAGTTTGGGCGCTACCGAGAGACTCCGGTTATTTGATGCTCACGGAGTCTGAGCTAGAGGTTGCAAAGCGCGTAAAAGGTTTTATGCCCGACGACGAGGGGCTCGCGCTCCACGAGGCAGGTCTAGTAGGCGGCCTTGTAGGCCCGCTGCTCGAGATCGGTTCCTACTGCGGGAAGTCTGCTGTGTATCTCGGGGCAGCTGCGCGCGATTGCGGGACTGTGCTCTTTACAGTCGACCACCATCGAGGCTCAGAGGAGAATCAGGCGGGGTGGGAGCACCACGATACAGACGTCGTCGATCCGGCGACAGGTCGCATGGA
>JBAXPT010000063.1:0-9979 GCA_037132095.1 Actinomycetes bacterium | reverse complement strand
CATGCGTCAATCTCCATGCTGGTGGCCTGACTCAAGAGCAAGAACTTCGTCCTTTGCCCTCTCGATTGCTGAGAGATGAGTCGGGTCATGGCGCAGACGCTCCGCCGCCGCCATCGCTGTATCTACCTCTGATGTATCAGCCGAGATACGCCCAATAATTGCACGAGCTGATGCTGCGATTGCTGCCCGCTCAACATCGTTTGCATCTACATCACGCGCATAGGCATTGATGGCCATCGCAAACTGCCTCACAATTAGTCCATCGTCTGGTGGGCACTGAAGGACCATTCCGCCTTCACCGGTCTGGATGAGCAGGTACAACTCTCGCTTATCTGCAACCTCGCGCTTCTGAGCCGCGAGCGATCCGAGCATTCCGATCCCGCCAAATAGGAGACCACCGGCCGCGAGCCGCGTAAGCGTTGGGCGGTGAGACATCGAGAGGTTGCCTCCACTCTCCACATCGGCAGAGCATTCGCGCAGCCAGACCGTGCCGCCCTTGGGTGTCGTAAGCGTGCGCTCATGGAGAATCACTCCGCGATACTCGCCGATGCGCTTACCACTCGGGCTCTCCGCCTCCGCCAATTGCGTATTCGCAATCTGCAACTGATTACTGCGCGAGATCTCTGCATCCCTAACCGCGCGTTCGGCCGCAGCGATGGCGACCGCATGAGCGCGCTCAGCATCACGCACTGCTCTGCGCCCAGCCTTTACTGCGCGCCTCTCAGATCGATCTAAGGAGCGCCTCTCCGGCACTAGCACCACTGGCGTAGATGAGTCGATACCCTCCAAGCCTTCCGGATCTGTGGCAGCAGCGCCATCAACTGCGATCGTGGAGGTCCAGTCGCGACCATCATGCCAGCGCGCGTGTGATCGGCGAGTGGGGTCTGCATACCAGCCAGGCGCTACCTCTGACTCTGGAGGATTTGAGATTTCATCGTCCGTCATGGCTTAACCCCCTGCCCAGCGCTCTTCCGCGCATCTCCTTCTGTGATCATGGCTCCTAACTTAACGACAGGGTGAGACAGGCACAACGAAGAGGGCCCGGCGCTAGGCCGGGCCCTCCAAATAATCCACGCTTAAGTGCCCCTCTCGAGGCGTTAAATCACTTCGGTGGCATCCTGATTCCGCCATCAACGCGCACAATCTCGGCGTTCATGTACGGGTTGGTGATGAGGTCAATCACCATAAATGCGAGTTCCTCTGCTGAACCAAGGCGCTTCGGGAAGAGTACAGACTTGCCGAGATTTGCCTTGAATGCCTCTGATGCCTCGCCTACGCCGTAGATCGGGGTATCGATGAGACCAGGGGCAACGGTGTTCACGCGGATACCGGCAGGGGCAAGGTCACGCGCAATTGGGAGAGTCATTCCGACAATTCCACCCTTAGAGGCTGAGTAGCAAGCCTGACCAGTTTGGCCATCAAACGCAGCAACTGATGCCATGTTTACAATCGCACCACGCTGACCGTCTTCAGTAATTGCCTCTGTCTTAGCCATCGCCGCTGCAGAGAGGCGAAGCATGTTGAATGATCCGAGCAGGTTTACCTTGATGACAAAATCAAAGTGCTTCTGCTCCATTGGCTCGTTGTTGCGGTCAATTGTGCGCCCGGCCCAGCCGAGGCCAGCAGAGTTGACTAGTACTCGTAGCGGGCCCATCTCTGAAGCTGCCGCTACCGCTGCTGCACCATCTTCTTCATTCGAGACATCGCACATTACGAATAATCCGCCAATCTCTTTTGCTACTGCAGTACCAGCGTCTTCATTTAGGTCGGCAATGACGACTCGAGATCCAAGATCAGCCAACTGCCGTGCGCATGCCTCGCCGATGCCAGAGGCACCACCGGTAACAATCGCTGATGACCCATTCAGGTTTAGTCTTGGCATCGTGTTCCCTTTCGGTAAGTGTTACTTGTTAGAGGCTATTAGTTAAAGACTGATAGTTAGATACTGCTACTTCGAGGTTTTTACTTGGCTGATTATTTGCCGGTCCAATTTGGGGTTCGCTTCTCTGCAAATGCAGTTGCTCCCTCCATTGCATCCGCACTACCAAATACCGGGTTTGCATACTCGCCCTGCTTGGCGAATTGCTCAGCTGTTGACCAGTCAGCAGACTCGGTAATGATCCGCTTGCTAACCGCAACTGCAAGTGGTCCGTTTGCAGCGATCTTTGCCGCTAGTTCTTTTGCGCCGGCAAGTGCCTCGCCGGTAGGGACCACACGGTTAATCAGGCCCATCTCGTATGCACGCTGCGCATCAACAAAGTCGCCTGTAAGAGCGAGCTCCATTGCGAGACGGGGTGTGATTTGACGCGGGAGGCGAACGAGGCCTCCACCAGCAGCAACGAGTCCGCGCTTGACCTCAGCAATTCCGAACTTTGCGCTCTCAGCCGCAACGATTAGGTCGCAGGTAATCGCTAGTTCAAAGCCACCAGCAAGCGCGTAACCCTCGACTGCAGCAATAAGTGGCTTTCGCGGCGGTGCCTCGGCTACGCCAGCAAATCCGCGACCCTCGACTATTGGGAGGTCTCCGGTAAGAAAACCTTTTAAGTCCATACCTGAGCAGAATGTGCCACCTGCGCCGGTGATGATTCCGACCCGTAATTCGTCATTACCATCGAGTTCGTCCATGGCAGCAGCGATGCCATCTGCAACGGCACGGTTCGCAGCATTGCGCGCCTTAGGGCGGTTAATGGTTACGGTGAGGATGCCATCGGCTACCTCGGTGAGTACTGCTTGATCAGACATGCTCTCTTCAGACATTCTCTCTCCGGGTTTCTAGTTACTACTACGTATAGGGCAAATAAAATTTAAGGCTAAT
Source organism: Actinomycetes bacterium (assembly GCA_037132095.1). Classification (GTDB taxonomy): domain Bacteria; phylum Actinomycetota; class Acidimicrobiia; order IMCC26256; family IMCC26256; genus IMCC26256. Next base: position 7,164 of record JBAXPT010000063.1, on the reverse strand, counting down.
TAGATTGCGAACTTATCGGGCCCTCATTTGCGGCCACTCACGTAGCATCGCGCACGACTGGTTTATCCTCAAGATTCAAGGAAGATAACTACCCTGCCTGCGACCTAGGCGCCAATCCTGACCCGAGCCCAAGTCTTTTACATAGTAGCTACACGGCCTTTACATGGGGGCCGGCCAGTGGGTGGTTAGGCCACCCATTTAGCCAAGGCCAGATTATTGAGCGGTTTATCGAGCGGGTTATCGAGCGGGTTATCCGGCCGTCAACGTCTTCAGCATGGCTACCGGTGCGGGCTCATACCAAGCCGGGTGGCCACACTGAGCAGTAGCGAACGAAAGCCCTAGACCTGGGGCGTCGTACTCCTTATACATCTTGAATACCATAAACGGCCCGGTATTCCAGTCGCTCTTGTCCCCTAGTCCGATGCTCTCGCCAGTCCATGGATTATGTAGCCCACGGGTCCAGTCGGCAATGTCATCCCGCAGTCGTGTTGCGCGCAGCCCTTCAGAGAACTTGCCCCCGCTATATCCGGTGCACGACGGAGTCCCGGCCTCTGTGGCCCAAATACGTTTTGCGGAGTCCCCATTTGCATCCATAACTACACGGAGCCAGTGAGCAGCGCGGTAGCCGCTCTCCCACCCGACCCTCGGAGGGCCCTGGTTGGTCACGCTTGAGTAGGTGTCATAAGGGTGGTGCCCAACAGCGTCGAAATGCCCGCGAGCGCCGGCTGAGTAAATCGCAGCAAGCCATGTTGCCGGGTTGCGCGGATCCGTGGTCGCTTCCGAGCCACCGTTAACCCCACCTGGTGAGAGGCCGCCAGTAAGTATCGGAACCGCCGAACGCATTCGAATTGCAAATGCCGTGCGAGCAAGTAGGTCAGCGTAAGCAATTGGGTCCACAGGACTCCAGAAGACAGGATTATTAGGTTCGTTCCAAATCTCGAACGCGCCGATCGTCCCAGGATTTGCCGAGGTTAAACGCGCAGCAACCTCACCTGCCCATATTGCCCATTGTTGATGCTCTGAGTTAGTAAAGAGATCTGGTGAATTTGGCGGCCGGTAGGAGAAAGTAAGGACTAGGCGGAGTCCTACCCGGCGTGCCTCTGCGACTCGATTGTCACAGGTTGAGTAACTCGCATAAGAGAGAGGCCCACAATCAATGCGGGCCCAGCCTGCACCGGTAGCCGCAACCCGATTCCAAAACTGCGGCTCAGTCATTCCGTCCGGGACATATGGAGTACCGGTAGCGATTCCAATGTCACTAGACACCGACCGCCACTGAATCTGCGCTGGAAGAGTTGGTGTTGACCTACCTGCATTGTTTAGAGCGTAGAGACGCACACGGCACTCAGAGTTGGTCTCACAAGTTGCTGGCAGCACAAAAGCACTCGTCGTATATGCGGGGGCTAGAGACTCAACCTTCGCACCCCATGTGGCCCCTCCATCAGTAGATACTTGAACAAGCGTGTCCTTGAGGGGTAGTCCTCCGGAGACTGTTGGTGTCTTCCATGAAACGCTCGCTACGTGCGCCCCGTGCCGCCCCACCACTACTGGGGTTCGCGGAGGAGATGGGGGCACCCAGAGCGCGGTCGCTGGAGAGGTCCATGCGCCGACCCCTAACGCACTACGCGCAGCTAGTACGTATCGGCAACCGCCACCCGCGACAAGCGGAGCCGAGCACGGAACAGCCTGCCTACCAGAGGTTGCGAGCAATGTAACTGCAGGTGCATACCCGGACCACGTCGACCCTGAGTTAGAAGTAGACGCTGACCTGTATTCGTAACTCGTCACTACGACACTGGTTCCCGTACTACTTACTGCGCTATTTAATGGTGCACGCCATGCGAGTGTCATTCGACCCGCGACGGCAGGCGAAACAGTTACTCCGAGCGGTGCAGTGGGGAGGAGTGTGGCCGCATCGGTTGATTGCGCTTCAACTGCAAATAAAAATGTAGCGAAAAATGTAGCGGCGACAAAGGCAGTAATTGCAGTGCCGATAAAGGTTCGGCTGAAACTCAGTCGAGGCCTTACCACTCTGCGCATCATTGCAGAGTACGGATTTAGGTGGCAGCAAGGCAAGGCAGCGCAGATATAAAAGCGAGAACAAAAAAATAGTGAGCACTAACACTTAACTACAAACATGTAATTAGATGCGACCACCGATCGCTTACCAACTAGAACTGCGTTAAGTGCAGAGTGTCTAAGTTGAGCAGTCTCAGTCGAGCAGTATCGAGACTGGTATGCGCTCTGATAACTCAACGAAGGCCGAGGCGGAGACCGGGCGACTCAACCAGTAACCCTGTGCTCGGTCACACCCCATCGCTCGAAGCGCAGACCATACCTCCTCGGTCTCAACTCCTTCAGCGACAACTCGCATTCCAAGCGACCTACACAACTCGACTATTGCACCAACGATCGCTGCATCGTCAGTGTGGGTGAGCATCTGCTGAACGAAACTTCTGTCGATCTTTACTTGATCGATTGGAAGTCGACGTAGATGCGCAAGCGAGGAATCACGTGCTCTACAAGACTCTCTAGGGTGATATAATCCTCGCCTTGGAGACCCTGAACGCGTTTATTGAGTTCCACGAGATTGACCTCCCTGAGAGATTAAGCCGCGGGGACTATGCGCTCTGCGCCCGTGAAGCTTCCCGAATTGGAGCCTTAGCGATTCGCACACCTGCCGGCACCTATACGTATCGCTCGAATGGCGAGAGTATTGAGATTCTCGAGGGTGACGCGGAGGCGCGCAGTGTCATAGGGATTGACCTTGAGTCGTTCTCCGGTCTTCTCAGAGATGTGGACACACCTATTTCGATGCTGTACTCCTCACGAGTTGAGGCAGTGCGCGGAAACCCAATGAGGTTCGTGCGCTGGGAACCAATTCTTCGAGCGATGTTCCACGGACGCCCGCTATACGACCCTTCACAATTGTCACTACTAACCAAGAGCGGCAACCAGTTAGATGAGCAGCGCAAGTTTACTCTTGAGGAGCTACTCGATGCTCCAGACGAGCTGGCACACTTTCTTAAAACTGCCGGATACTTATTGGTCGGGCAAGTATTTAGCGACGAAGAGGTCGACGAACTATTTGCGGCAGCGCAGAGACTCGAACGCGAAGCAGAGGAGGGTGACGGTTCTTCGTGGTGGGGGCGTGACTCATCCGGTGAAGCAATCTTGACTCGCGCACTTCGAGGCGCTGAGATACCGTCATTGGACTCGCTCCACGATGACCCGCGCATAGAGGCACTCGTCTCACTCGCCGAGATTCCTGCCGTAGCGAATCACCGCCACGAGCTCGATGGAACCACAGTCCTATGGAAACGCCCTGACATCAAGGAAGGGCTCGCGGACTTGCCCTGGCATCGCGACTGTGGACTCGGTGGGCACGCAGATAATTGCCCGATGTTTATTCTCACTATCTGCCTAAACGACGGCTCCTCAGAGGCCGGCCAACTAAGGGTGCTACCCGGCTCCCACCTCACAAGTTTCCCATTTGTAGAGAACGACGACCCGGAAGCACCTCTTGGGGTGGCGGTTCAAGCGCGTAAGGGGGATGTGAGCGTTCATTACTCAGATGTAATGCATGTCTCGCCACCACCCACCTCGCAGGAAGGCCCCTTCCGCGTCAGCATTCTCCTCACATATGGCCCGGAGAAGACTATTCATCATGCGGGGGGTCGCCACTACAACGACGCTCTACTAGGGGCAGACGACGGGCAGGTCAAGCATTTGAGAGACCTATAAGCGTCCTGCCCTAAAGGCTTGAGGGCTGGCTCGAGGCCTGACTACGGTCGGCTCAATCAAATCCTGAGCGTAAAAGTTCTCACTTTGGTCCCCAAAATACTTACCAAGTTCTAGGAACCCGTGAGCGCTTCGTAACGTATGTTGCTCTGCACCAGTTGCCATAGAGCGCAGCCCAAAACCAAAGCGAGTCACAATGGAGATCACTACCGTCATGGGCGTACCCGCCCACCCCTTAATGGTCCATGTTCCAGTAGTACTGGTACCTCTCGCCACACTCGGAATTTTCTTGATGTTCTGGCCCGCTTGGCGAGCACGGATCGGATGGATCGTCGTCCTCTTCACGGGAGCGGCGCTCTTCTTCACGCAGCTTGCGATTAATAGTGGGCAGGCACTCGAAGAGTCTGTGAAGGAGACCAAACTCTTGAACGCTCACACTGAGACCGCTGAGGGTGCACGGCTCTGGGTCTTCTTATTCTTCATAGCGGTACTCGTCGTAATGGTGCTTGTCACACTCCTTAAGCGCCGGGCCGCCGCGGCTGGCACTCAGGCTCCCTCAAACCCTCCAATGGTTTTGGCAGCGGTTGCAATTGCTGCGCTTCTAGGGGTTGGTGCATCGGCAGTTATCTACGACGTTGGCCACTCTGGGGCTAAAGCGACCTGGGCCGACGTCAAGATTAGGAGCGGTGGCGGCGAGAGTGGCAGCGGCGAACAGGGCGAGTAACGCTTCGATCAAGTCTCTGCGATCAAGAAAAGTACGGCCCTCCCTGAAATCGGGAGGGCCGTACTTTTTAGCGATCAAGACCAATGCCCAAAACGCTCCTGACTGAGCTCTAAATGCAGGACTAATTGCCGGAGGCCTCGCGTCGCGGTAGTTTCTGGCAGTCAGAGTGCCAATACCCTCCCAAGTTACGCTAGGCCGGTCTTAAGTATGCAACCCCCTTTTAGGGCATCACGACAAACCTGCTCCACCTAAAGAAAGGCATCAATATGAATCTCGAGGTTCTCCGCTCAAATCTCGCTCGGACTCGCGTCGCCGAAGATCCAATTACGCCTCTAGCGGAGGGCGATGCGCGCATTGAGGTCTCCGGGTTTGCACTTACCTCCAACAACATCTCATATGCAGTCTTCGGTGATGCATTGAAGTACTGGAATTTCTTTCCGGCCGAGACAGACGCCGACGGAGCCTGGGGGCGAATTCCAGTCTGGGGTTTCGGGGTCGTAACCGAGTCGCTAGCCGCTGGGGTTGAAGTTGGCGAGCGCATCTACGGGTACTTCCCGATGGGCTCAGAGTTAGTTATTACCCCGGGAAGCATCAATACCGAATCATTCGCAGACGTCTCTCCTCACCGCGCTGAGATGGCATCTGCATACAGCAGATACACACGCACCTCAGCAGACATCATCTACCGAGCAGACCGTGAGTCAGAGCACATGCTGCTCTACCCGCTGTTCTTCACCTCATTCGTTGTCGATGACTACCTCGAAGACCAGGGCGACTTCGGCGCCACGACGACAATCGTCTCTAGCGCCTCTAGCAAAACAGCAATCGGTATCGCATTCCTATCGAAGGCTCGCGGCCACCGAATTGTTGGCCTCACCTCTCCGGGTAATCGGAGATTTGTAGAGTCATTAAACATCTACGACTCCGTAGTTCCGTATGACGAGATTTCGAGCATTCCTAAAGAGCCAAGCGTCTTCGTGGATATTGCTGGCGACCCTGATGTCGTGCGGTCAATACACACTCACCTTGGAGAGTCTTTAGCATTCTCGGTCGCACTCGGTGGCACTCACTGGAACCATGGTGCCCAAGCCTCAACTGAGCCGCTACCAGGCCCGAAGCCAAAGTTCTTCTTTGCACCTGATCAGATCGCCAAGCGCAATGCCGATTGGGGAAGAAGCGGCCTTGGAGAGCGCGCTCTCGCCGCATGGGACCCATACGTTGTTTGGTGTGGTGACTGGCTTGAGTTCCGCGAGGTTACGGGTGCAGATGACGTGAGAGACACCTACCTTGCTCTCCTAGATGGTCGTACCAACCCGCGAGTCGGTTATATCTGCAGCCTCTCCAAATAAGAGGCGTAATACAAGGCGATACTCGGCGATACTCGATAGTCCAGTGCAATACAGATGAGTACTTCATTTACCAAGGAGCAACATGCAACTAACCGACCGCACAGCAGTTATCACAGGGGCAGCCTCTGGAATTGGGCTCGCTCTAACCAAGCGACTCCTTGAAGAAGGCATGTCTGTTGTAATGGCGGATGTCGAGGCAGCGACGCTCTCACGTGAGGCATCTGCTCTCACCGATTCTGGAGCAAAGGTGCTCGCAGTTGAGTGCGACGTCTCTGACTCGGATCAGATCGCCAACGTTCGCGATCAGGCGCTTGCCAAATTTGGGGCAGTGCATCTCCTAATGAACAACGCTGGCGTCGCGTCCGGTTCGCCAAACATACGAACCAAGCCACAGGTTTGGGACTGGGTTGTGGGCGTCAATCTCTTAGGGGTTGCCTATGGGGTGAGCGCATTTGCTCCGCTTATGGTCGAGCAGGGTGAGGGCCACATAGTCAACACAGCATCAGAGGCAGGGCTCTGCGCAACACCAATGCTCGGCTCCTATCACGCAACGAAATATGCAGTAGTCGGCCTCTCAGAGTCTCTATTCATGGAGCTCGACGGAACCGGTGTCGGGGTCTCCTGCCTCTGCCCCGAGCTCGTAGATACGAAGATCTTTGAGTCAGGGCGTAACGCTCCCCCGGCGACGGGTATCAAGGCACCACCTGAGATACCGATTTCTCAGATCGAGCAATTCATGAGCACAGTTGCGATGGACCCTCGAGATGTAGCCGGCCAAATTGTCTATGCAGTACGCGCTAACCAGTTCTGGGTAGTCACCCACCAAGTAACACGTGCACGCGCATCACAACGCAATGCCGACTTCCAGGAGATGCGCAACCCGCGCTCACCATACAGTCCACGCTAAAAACGGTCTACGCTGAAACAGTCCACGCTAAAAACTAAATACCGAGGGCTCGCAAGAAGTCATTTAGGGCAGTCTCGAATACTCGGTTGGTATATCGCTCCTCGGCGAGCAGCCGCAAGGAATCGCTCGCCCTCTGCCATAACGAGGCGTCGTTCAATAATGCGATCGCCTTATCCGCCTGCTCGGAGACTGAATCAGCCACGAGTATCTTGCTTAGATTCTCATCTAGCCCAAGGTTCTCCGCAGCGCAGGAGGTCATCACGCTCGGGGTCCCTGCTGCAGCGGCATCTACCAGGCGCAGTTTGAGGCCTGATCCAAATCGCAGCGGGCAGAGGTTGACGCGAAACCCGGCAAGGTAGGCGACAGAGTCATTGACTCGGCCAATCACACTCACGCCCCCACTCTCAGCCGTAATCGCAGCCGCACTCTCAGCCGTAATCGCA
>JBAXPT010000062.1:0-9993 GCA_037132095.1 Actinomycetes bacterium | reverse complement strand
ATTTAAATTAGGGGCATCTCCATTAGAGGCTTCTAAAGAAGGGGTCTCGGGGGCAGCATCAGTTACTTGGGCCAAATTCTCTTCTGAGTCGCCGTCGATACCGAGGTCCACAAATGGGGCGGAGGTAGCCAAGGCGCTTGCCCCACGAGAATCAACCTGTCCTAGCGCTGAGGTGGCATCGGCGAGGGTCTGCTTCACGACGCGATACGCCCCAAGCAATCGGTCGCGCCCTATACGCAACTCCTCGATCTGTGACGTTAGGAGTTCACGACGCCGTGCAAGGTCAGCTAGCACGCGTTCGCGCACAGCCTTTGCCTCTGCGAGCATCTCTCGCCCAGTCTGGCGCGCTTGCTCAATCTCGCTCTCGCTCTCAATGCGCGCACGCTCGCGTACCTCTGCTGCATCGCGCTCAGCGGTCTCAAGATTTGCAGTGGCCGCAGAGGCTGCGCCAGATTGAATCGCAGCAGATGTCTCTTCGGCCGCTGCTATTAGCGCGCTCGAGATCTCGTTAGCGGAATTTACTTGAGTAGTTGCAGCCTCTTCAGCTGCATCGCTCATCGTCTTTGACTGCTCCTCGGCGTCTTTGAGTATCGCGGCTGCTCGCTCCTCTGAGCGCGTGCGGATATCCTCCGCTGCGCTCTGAGCTGAGCGCAGTACTCGCGCTGTCTCCTCGCCTAGAGCAGTGAGAAGCTCTTGATCCGTCGGGGCCTTAGGGCTGCGCAGTTGCTCCTCTAAGGACTCAATTCGAGACCTGAGAGAATCCTCGCGCTCGGAGATCGCAGCAACCTCCTCCGCTACGCGGCTGAGGAACGAACGCACCTCTGCCTCCGAGACGCCACGCACGGCCTTAGCGAATGAGCGCGAAGCGATCTCATCGGGGGTTAATTTTGGACTGCTCGACACCGCGAGCCGGCGAACATCACCGCCTGCCACTGCGCACCTCCACCTTATACGTGATACCGAAAGCTTCTTCTGAGACCAGAGTTGCCAATGTTACGGGTGTTGGGACCCCAATGCGAGTGACTATGAATAAATTTGGGGCATAAATTCCGGAATAGGCGTCTCTCTGCTGATGCTCTATTGATTTAAAACCCTTCAGGGTCTGAGATCGCTCGAGGCGAAATGGCCCCGCCGCCGTTATTTGAGAGCACCATTAGTGCATCCTCGAGGCTCTCGACCCCCAGGATACGCATACCTTCGCACTTGAGGCCGCTCGCATCCTTCTCCTCGCCCACCGGAACAATCATCAAGTGGGCACCGGCTGAGCAAGCCGCCACACTTTTCTGACGAACTCCGCCCACAGCGCCAACCACACCATCGGCCGAGATCGTGCCGGTTACTGCTACATCTCGCCTACCGGGCAAGGAACCGGGCGTCATCTTGTCGAGAATTGCCAAAGCAAATGAAAGGCCTGCGCTTGGACCGCTAACTGGACCTGGATCTATTGAGATATCGACTGGAAACTCGTACTTAAGATCTTTCGTAGCCGGAGCGATCCCGATAAAAGGCTTGCCTTTTAGCTCTCCGGAGCGCGCGACGCGCGACTCCACCTTTATCTCTAACTCCCTTGTGGCAGCAGTTGAATTTCCTTGACGAATCCTGCGAGTTACCTGAAAAATAAACTCTGCCCCAGCGGGGAGTGACTGAACCGTCTCACCAACCTGTTCGGCGCGCTGAATCTGCTTTGAGTTGATCTCAGTAATTAAGTCTCCGACGCGCAGTCTGCCCTCGGAGGGGCTGCCAGGTGTAACTGCTACAACAACCGCACCTCCCCCGGTCACCGGGACTTCATACCCGAGGTAACGAAGCGCTGCAGCCTTTGCATCCTCCTGCGACTCAGTCATCAACATCTGATTAACTGCTAGATCTTGCTTAGGGGTGCTCCCACCTAAGTATTGGACCTCATCAACAACGGTGTCCTCTGAGGAGAGGGAAGCCTGTAAATATCTCCAGATGTTTGGGCGTTGATTTGAGACAGAGACGGTCAGGAAGAGCAGATCAGATCGCGTCGGGAATGTGCGGGCACCCTTAATCTCCACAATCGGGGCAACCGGCGTTGCGCTGCCCGGCGAGAAGATCACATATGGGAGCCGGATAACCGTCCCGAGGAATAGAACCAACAAAGCGATGGGGATTACGAGGAATCCGCATATAGCCAATGTGCGACGCATCTTGTGGCGAGGCTTAGGAGCTAGCGGATGCTGATCGTTCGGCGGTAGTGGCCAAGCAGCATCGATCTCGGGAGCGCTTATAGACCCCACTACAGGGGTGGCATCGCTCTCTGTAGGCATATCGCTTGGGGGCTCCATGAGGTTGCAAATCATCGCACGAAAATTAAAGCCAAGCATGCCGCAGCACAGCGAATGTCAAAAAGGCCGGATAATGAATGAATACCTATTTGAATTAAGACCGTTTGAATCAAAAACCCTCCATTCAACGCTCTGGGCTGGCAAATAAGGTGAGGTGCGCAGGGAGTGCGAATATCGGATACCGAACTACTCAGGAGACCTAATCCCAGACAACGCGGAAGGCCAATCGATTTCAAGAGACACAGCATCGATCATTGATCGACGTCTCGTAGTAACTCGCCTTGAGGTGACGCGCCTTGGATTTACCGCCTCGCTCTCATCAGAGCAGCGCGCACTGTTGCTCGCTGCAATGGGTGACCCTGATGATCGGGTGCGTGCCGCGGCCCTTGGAGCGATAGTTCGCCTCTCGAGCAATGAGGCAGGGCGAGCAGTCATTGAACCAGCAGATGTTGAGGCAGCGTGGCGCACTGCACAGGTTGATCAGAGCCCCAGCGCGCGCAGGCGCGCAGCCGAGCTCGCACCCAAAGTTCGCGATCTGCCGATAGTGCTTGTTATTGAGCTTGTTGCCGATTCTGATGTCACAGTCGCCGAGGCGGCCGCGTGGGCACTCGGCGAGATGACCGGCGACGAATATCCGAACGAAGACGCAGGGCTAGCCGATGCGGCACTAGAGAAGTTCGCCCTAGGCCATAAAGATGCGCTTGTTCGAGAAGCATGCGTTGCAGCCCTAGGCGCTCGCGGAGTAGGGCTCGCCACCATTCTTGCTGCGTGTAGTGATAAGCCTGCTGTTAGGCGCCGAGCTGTATTGGCGCTCTCTCCATTTGAGGGTCCAGAGGTTGATGCAGCCTTAGAGAACGCACTCACAGATCGCGACTGGCAGGTTCGACAAGCCGCAGAGGATCTTCTCGGGATTGATGCAGGGCAGCAAGACGGCGCAGATGCCGGCGAGGACGAAGCCAAACAACTCGGCTGCTAGCAATTCTTAGCGAATCAGGTTCGCGCGTTCCCCATAAACATGTCCTTCAGAAGGTCGAAGGACTCAAGACATCTCCCCGCTCCCTCCACAACACACTCAAGCGGAGCCTCAACTAAGCGCACTGGAAGAGATGTCTCCTTCGCAATGCGCAGATCGAGCCCACGGAGCATTCCTCCCCCACCGACCAGATTGATGCCGTTCAAAATTAAGTCTTGCGCCAATTCAGGCGGTGTCTGCCCTAGTGCGGAGATAACCGCATCGCAGATAGCACGTACCTGCTCCTCAATCGCCTCGCGTACCTCCTCGGGGGTGAGCACAATCGTCTTTGGCAATCCAGAGGCAAGATCGCGTCCACGAACTTCAGCGCGGAACTCATTTGGGGTTGGGAATGCCGAACCAATCGCCAACTTGATCTCTTCAGCGGTGCGCTCGCCGATTGCAATGCCATACTCGCGTCTTACAAACGCTTGGATCGCAGCATCGATATCGAATGAGCCAACTCGCACTGCTTCTAGAGCAACAATTCCACCTAATGAAATTACTGCAACCTCAGTGGTTCCTCCACCAACGTCAATAACCATATTCCCAAGGGGCTCGTGAATCTGAAGCCCTGCACCTATAGCGGCTGCCATCGGCTGCTCAATGAGATATGTCGCGGCCGCCCCAGCACGTCGCGCTGCCTCTAAAACTGCGCGCTGTTCCACGTGGGTAATCGCTGAAGGAACACATATAAGAACACGTGCTCTGTAAATACGCGAGACTCCTGCACGCTGGAACAACAGGCGAATCATGCGTTGAGTAATATCGAAATCAGTAATAGCACCGCCCCGGAGCGGTCTCACAGCGACAATGTAACCAGGGGTTCGACCAATCATCTGCCACGCGTCGTGCCCCATCGCAAGCACATCTTGGGTGCGCGAGTTGAGTGCGATCACTGTTGGCTCGTTGAGGATAATTCCTTGCCCGCGCGCGTAAACAAGCGTGTTGGCAGTCCCAAGATCAATCGCTAGGTCTCGTGCCATCTCACTTGTCCTTATGGTGTCTGAACAATGAAGTCTTAGGACGAGGAGCGAGAGCCTCGCGGCGCTTCTCGAAGTCATTTATGCCATGGTGCAGACCGCTAGGCCCACGGTGACGGATCACAACAATTGTTACCCCAACAATGATCGCAATGGCGATGAAGACTAAATAGATCATGAGGCCACGTTCTGAACGCTGTTTGTCTCATCAGGACTTCTTAAATTACTGCTCTGGATGGCTTCAGCGTCTAGGCCCCAGTCAGATCCACCGCTCCAGTCTTCACGCTTCCAGATCGGTGCGGTTGCTTTAAGTGTGTCTATTAAGAATCGTGCCGCCTCGAACGCTTCTTCTCGGTGCGGTGAACTGACAACTACGACTACAGCCGTATCCCCGACAGCGAGAACCCCGACGCGATGGAGAATTGCTACGCGGTTTATCTCCACCCAACGGATACGCGCCTCGTTAGTTAATTCGGAGAAGACTCTCAGAACCTGATCCTCATAGGCCTCGTACTCGAGCGAAGTTACGCCATCACGATCGATTGAGTGATCTCGCGCTACCCCGAGAAAACTCACGACTGCGCCGCTAGCTGGCGTAGTTGCCCATCCAGTTGCAGCCTCGCTTGGTAGGGGGTCGCCCGAGATTGCGAGCCATTCATCTCGGTTAGTTGGGGGGTGCACACTCGACATTGTAGGGAGTCGGGGCGCGACCGCACGTGGGCGGAGCCTCGGTACACTTTTGCGTCATGCCTCGGAAGACACGAAAATCAGGCTCCGATGGGGCAAACGGCGAGAATCCTGAGCCTGCAGGCGGGGAATCTGACCCTACGAGAGGGTGGATTCATCCCTCCGAGCTCGGCTCACGTTTCGATGCAGTGGCAGCCAAAGATAGCGCTGTTGAGACGCCGCAGAGTTCGCCATCCACTAGCGACGATAGGCGCACTCGAGAATCTCGCGGCAGATTGCTGCGTCAATCTGTGATTAGTTGCGCTGCACTGAGCATCGCATTCGGAGGTATCGCACTCTGGAGATATACATCGGTGCAATCCGATAGGGGCTCAGAAGGAGGGAGGCGCGCAGAGGCTCTAGCGGAAGCTACCGGCGCGTCTAAAAGCAACTTAGAGGGTGTCAACGCCTCCGTAGCAAGTTCAATAGCAGCGGTCCATCTCCATCAAGGTGCAGAGGTCTACACAATCTCTGGAATATGCGTCAAAGGAGGGATCGTCACTGCTTCAGGACCCGTCTCTCGAGATGGGTTTCAACTAACTGGGGTTCAAATAACTGGGGTTCAAATAACTGTCGCCCTTGAGTCTCTTAAGAAAGGTGCTCAAACTGCTACTGAGCATGCCGTCTCCGTGAGTTCAGTAGATGAAGTATCCGGGCTCGCCTACCTCACTGGATACCAATGCCCAGAGTCTCAACTATCGATGGAGCAGGCGCGGCGGTGGCGCTCGGGTGAGGCGCTGGTTATCGCTGCTCGGCCAACAAGACAACCCCGCTCGACTCAGGTACGCGCGCAAGTATTTAGTGAAGGGGGAGTCGTAGCGAAGACGCAATTTGGTAGAACAGGTAATGCAGTTCTGCTCCCAATTTTGGAGGGCGGCTCCAAGCAACCCACTAAATATGTTACCGACTCGAGCGCAATCGGTACCGCACTCGTTAATTCGAGCGGCGAATTCATGGGCGTGGTGATCGCCGAGGTAATGGGTTCATACTTAGCGATCCCATCGTCGATGGCGCGCAGAGTGATCTCCCAATTCATAAACGGCGAGAGAGTAGAGGCCGGCTGGCTCGGGCTTGAACTAGATACCGACTCCAAGGTTCTCGCTGTCTCAGCTGGATCGCCAGCCCAGGGCGCCGGGATTCTGGTCGGTGAAAAGATCTACGCCACCGATGGCGCACGCACCGCCGGAGTAGCGATCCTATTGGCGCACCTGCAGGCCCACGCACCTGGTGATCGGGTCTTGCTCACAATTGAGAATCAAGGGCGAACCCGTGAGGTCACAGTGATTCTTGGGTATCGCGCCCCAGACGAGGGCTCCTAGCTCTCGAATTAATCCAGCCACTCAAGCAAGAAGCGACTCTGCATACTGGATGGGCTCGACGATTTTAAGTTCATTCCCCCTGAGGCGGCATTTAGAGCCACGCGGTGGGAGGATAGAACCATGGAGAATCAATCAACCCCTGCACCAGAGTCCCCGCGAGTAGAGGACTCCGATTCCGCCCCCATCGTGCTTAGCGATTTGGATCGCGATCTATTAAACGCCCTCCAATGGGATTTCCCAATAGTGCCGAGACCATTCGCGGTCATCGCTGAACGCTTAGGCGTAGAGGAGTCAGTTGTCCTTGAGCGTGTCAACGCAGTAAAAGAAATTGGCGTGCTTCGCCAGATGTCTGCCATTTTTGATACGCGCGCCCTCGGGTACCAGTCAGCGCTCATCGCTGCACGAGTGGCTCCCGAGCACATCGACGCGGCGGCCGCAATCATTAATGAGCACCCCGGTGTAAGCCATAACTACAAGCGCAATCACTCCTACAACCTTTGGTACACGCTCGCGACTCCTCCTGGTGAGGATTTCGACGCCCATGTCGAGACGCTTCATCGAACTAGTGGATCGCTCGTCACTCGAAAACTGCCAACCCTCGTGCTCTACAAGATCGGTGTCAAGCTCGATATGACCGGTAAGACCGCTGCAAATGCAAAAGCAGAGGTACTGGCACACGAGAAGCCAGAGCGTCGCGCTGATATGCCGGCCCCTGTTCTCTCAGCTCTCGAGATGACTGCAATCTCGGTGGTCCAGGCAGACCTACCAGTTGTTGAGAGGCCATTCGCTGCACAGGCCGAGATCATCGGCTGCACGGAGGACGAACTCCTAGAACTTCTTGCCTCATTCTTAGAGCGCAAGTTGATGCGGAGATTTGCTGCGGTCATGAATCACAGATCAGCGGGTTTCAAGGCCAATGCAATGGGTGTATGGGCTGTACCGGAGGACCGTCTTGAAGAGATCGGGCCACAGATGGCGGGATTTGCAGCAGTTAGTCATTGCTACCGCCGACCTACATATGAAGACTGGCCTTACACGGTATTCACAATGGTGCATGGTCGAAGCGCTCGAGACTGTGAAGCCACCATTGAGGCGATCCGCGATGAGACCGGCGTCGATGAGCACGCTCTTCTATGGTCGATCAAGGAATACAAGAAAGTCCGGATTAAATACTTCACTGACGACTGGTCCGACTGGACAGCGAAGAACCTCTCCACCTCAAACAAAAGCTGAAGCGTTTACTTCTTCTTTCTCAACCTCGAGATTAGAAGCGAACTAAGGGCTAACACAACCAGCGCCATTCCACCGCGTCTCAACCAACTGCGCGCAGGTAGCGAATCGATCCCCTCTAACACTCCACCCGCTACTGCATCCTCCAATGCATCCTTGCTGCTATACCTCGGGATCCACCCTGCATCTAAGAGTTTCTTGTTGGAGATAAATACTGGGTATTGAAGATATGGAACAACCTCGGCAGGAATTTCTCCAAACCTAAGTCGCGAAGCTCTAATGAGCAGCCGCTCTAGAAGTTCTGCAGGCAAAGCGGGCACCCATGATCTCCCGAGTAATTCGTCGACTGACTCCGGCGTTATTACACCATTCGCACAGAGGTTGTAGGCCCCGTCCAAACCATTCACTATTGCAAACGAGATTGCACTCGCTACATCCTCAGGGTGAACAAATTGGAGTGAGATCTTAGTTCCACGCACCCGAAGTCGCATCGGGCCAGCGAGCACTCGAGACCACATGTGATCTGCACCGCGACCTAGAACCGGGGCGCTGCGCAGTGTGACAACGCGTATTTCTGGGTGCTCAAAGCGCCAATCAAGTAGACGCCTCTCAACCTCTGCTGCGTAAACCGCCGGAAGAAAGCCCGGTACGGGGCGAATGGCGGAGTCCTCTGTAATCTCGTCGGGATTAGTCGGCCATGCTCCATAGATGGTTGTCGGTATGACCCGCACAATCGTTGTGACTCCAGCAGAGGCAGAAGCATCGAGAAGCCGCTGTGCCCCGTCTACATTCGTTGTGGCCGCTAGCGAACCTTTACTTGGAGCATCCACTACCCCAGCGAGGTGTACAACCGTGTCAGCCCCGGAGAGAAGATTCTCAAGCCCAGGGGCAAGCACATCGGCACGAGTGTGGGTGGAGTCACTGACCTCCCCATCTGATTCGAGGATATCGATGCCGCGCAGGCTGGTTATTGAAATATCGCTAGAGAGCCGCTTGAGCAATGCTGTTCCGATAAATCCTGCGCTTCCAGTCACAACGACGTTATGGCTCCGCGGGGCGACCGGTAATCCATCTCCACTCTTATCTACACTGACCATGTGAGCGACCTTCCATTCCCGATTGACCCAGACGATAACCCGAGCGACTCAGAGTCGAGCTTCGATCCATTTGGAATGCTCGGTATTCCGGGCTTCGACCCGACGCAGATGAATCTCGCGGATTTAATGCGCTTACTCCAATCCGATGGTCCTGTGAACTGGGAGATTGCAAAACAGACAGCAGAGTATGTATCTCTCGACGGATCAGATGACGCAAGCATCCCATCTACCACTATCTCCGAACTAATTGAACTGGCCCGAATCGCAGGTGACTATGTAGCGAACGAGACCGGGGTTACTGAGGTGTTATCAGCGCCGGTCAAAGTTATCGGCGCGCCAGAGTGGGCCAGAATGCACCTTGGATCGCTACGACTACTCCTCGAGACCTTTGCCACAACATTGAGCGGATCACTTGAGGCTGCCCAAGAAAGCGACTCCGAGCATGGGCTTGCGTTTGACCCAACACTCCTCCCGCCCGAACTCGCTGGGCCGCTAAGTGCACTTGGGCTCAACATGGGGGGTGCCGACCCGTTTGGAGGAATCATGAAAATGATCGCTCCTATCCTTCTTGGTACCCAAGCCGGATCGATGATCGGATCACTCGCGCGTAATGCTCTCGGACGATACGACCTACCTTTGCCGACATCTGATGCACCGGGGCCGACCTTTGTTCTTGCGAACCTCCTGGAATTTGAGAGCGAGTGGTCTATTGAGCCTCAGGACCTACGCCTCTATGTTGCGCTCCACGAGGCAGTGCATACATCGATTCGATGCCGGCCTTGGGTTCAGAGCGCTCTTGCTCGAATCGCTAACGAATATGTATCGGGATTCGATATTGATGTCGCTCGCCTAGAGGAGCAATTTGGTGGTCTAGACCCCACGAATCCTGAATCCATCGCAGCAGCGGCTGAGCAACCAGACGCAATTCTTGGTGCGATGCGCAGCCCACGCCAGGAACCAGCCGCTCGCTCATTGCGCTGCTTGGTAATTGCGATGGTCGGGTATGGGGACTGCGTTCTTGAGCACTTAGGCAGACCGCTGCTTCCAGAGTTTGGAAAGATCCATGAAGCAGTGCGCAGACATCGAGTCGATCAAGGCGACTCCGGGCGCTTTGTTGAGAATCTTCTGGGAATACGCCTCGATCGTGATGCAGTCTTGCTCGGGCAGAGTTTCTGTGCAGGCATAGTTGAGAGGGTTGGCTATTCCGGGCTCCACCGACTCTGGGAATCAGAGAGCATGCTCCCAACGCCGAGCGAACTTGAGGCCCCAGGGCTCTGGCTGGCTCGCATTGAGTTGCCGGAGACGCCTTCTAACTAA
>JBAXPT010000061.1:0-10010 GCA_037132095.1 Actinomycetes bacterium | reverse complement strand
CAACTCGGGGGCGGTCAGCGAGGTCCAGGCGGTCAGCGCAACCCCAACAATGCACCGCAGTTGCTCCCACAAGACCGATCCATCCAAGACCTTGCACGCGATGGCCAGGTCATTCTGAGCGTTGGGTCGATTGTCATACCTGTTGACTCAATTGATATTCAGATCGCTTCAAGTGGGGGATCGAGAACGCGCACACTCGACTCCAATGGAATACACATCATGGTTGTAACTGAGGGTGGCGTAGGTGGCGGAGCGGTGCAGATCGCGCGTGACCTATCCGAGATTGACGCGGCACTGGTCCGAATCAGAAATCTCGCGGCTCTCATCTGTGCACTAGGTGTTGCATTAGCTGCGATTATCGGGCTTGTTATGACGCGTAAGGCCCTGAAGCCGGTTGAAGGACTGACCGATGATGTTGAGCGACGAGCCACAGACCCTGATGACTTGTCGCCTCTTGCATCCCAGGGGCGATCTGATGAAGTCGGAAGACTAACTGCGAGTTATAACTCGCTATTGGCCTCACTTGCAGGTTCGCGCGAGCAGCAACGTGCTCTCGTTGCAGACGCAAGCCACGAACTGCGCACACCGATTACTTCGCTGCGCACTTCAATTGAGTTGTTACATCGAGCCCCTGATTTAGATGAAGCAACTCGCCGTGAGTTGGTTGCAAACTCCGTTGAGGAGTTAGAGGAGTTGACTCACCTAGTTAATGAGATCGTTGAACTCGCGGTAGTCGGTGCAGCTGATACACCATTCGAGCAATGCGCATTGGATGAGCTGGTTGAGAATGTTGTCATTCGAGCGCGTCGACGAACCACAAGCGAGATTGCATTTACTTCAACTGCATGCTCAGTAAGCGGACGCCCCGCACGCATCGAGCGAGCCGTCAACAACCTCCTAGAGAACGCAATTAAGTGGAGTCCGCCAGGGGCCCTTCTCGAGGTAACGGTTGCAGCCGGTCGAGTTACGGTGCGCGACCACGGCCCAGGTATCGCTGTGGAGGATCGGACCCGGGTCTTCGAACGCTTTGCTCGCGGGCGTGATGCTGAGAAGGTCGCAGGCTCCGGACTCGGGCTCGCAATCGTCTCGCAGGTTGCCAAGGAGCACTCCGGGAGAGCCTGGGTAGAGGCGCCAGAGGATGGCGGAACTCTCGCAATCATTGAGTTGCCTGTATTGACATCCCCCGTGCCATAACTTAGGTTCGGGTCATGACACGACGCGTAGCCCTCATCAATAATGGCAAGCAGTATGCCGGACCCGCACTAGCCCGTGAGTTTGCAGCTCGCGACCACGACATTGTGCTGGCCATGCCCGCCGATGGTTTAGTTGCCGAGCTCGAGGCTCTTGGAGCAACAGTCGAGGTAGTCGATGGCAAGATCGATATCTCCAACGCCGGGGACGCTCAGAGACTTGTGGATGCCGGTATCGCGCGCTTTGGGCGTATCGATACTGCAGTGATGTTCTCCGGGCAGATCATCATCGGAAGGTTCCTCAACTCCACCATCGATCAACTCCACAACATTGTGCACACCTGCCTCGATGCTCCATATGAGTTCCTAAAGGCAGTAGTTCCGCCAATGGTGAATCAAGGTGATGGCCAGGTCCTCGTAATCACCAGCGCGGCAGGTGCGCGCCCAACCCCCGGCGCACCTCTTTATTCATCGGTGCGCGCTGGTGCAACGATGATGACAAAGAACGTCGCTGATGAGGTTGCCTCAACGGGCGTGCAGGTAAACGCATGTGGGACCAACTTCATGGACTTCCCTGAGTTCCGCAAGGCAGCCGGTGCCGATGATCCTGAGCGTCGGGCATTTATCGAATCACAGGTCCCGATGGGCAGACTCGGAACAATGGAGGAGTTCGCAGCCTTCTGCATGACCTTCCTCGACGGAACCTCGCGTTTTACAACCGGTCAGTACATCTCATACGCAGGTGGCTGGGCATAATTCACGACCCGTCCACCGAACTTCGGGCGTTTGAGTGGTTTAGAGAGCCGCTAGGGCCGCTACTCCGGCCACGAGCATCAGCAGACCTAGCAGCATGAACGCGAGCGTTCGCCCTATCGGCACCACAATCAACTCCTCGCCCTTTTTCGCGGCTCCAGCACTCTTGCCGGCACCGGCCTTGGCATCTCGGCGCCTCCGGAGAAGCGCGTAGCCATTGCCGAATAGCAGCGCCGCTCCAATTGCTGCGACTATCTCTCTAAGCACCTGATCGTAGAAGTTCACCCGCGAAGCGTACCTAGTGTGCCTGCCCGTGATAGCACAGGACCCATGCGTTTGATTGTGGCGCGCTGCAGCGTTGAGTACGAGGGCCGTTTAGGGGCGCGTATGGCAGAGGCCGTTCGCCTGATAGTGCTCAAGGCCGATGGCTCTATCGCAATTCACTGCGACTCCAAGGCCTACAAACCTCTCAACTGGATGACACCGCCCTGCAGCATCTTTGAGTCTGAGGGAATGATTGTTGCCGAGAATCCAAAGGGCGAGACTCTCCGCGTCACGCTTCTGGAGGTGCACCACGACCACAGTGTTGAACTCGGTGATGAGCCAGGGCTCGAGAAGGATGGCGACGAGGCCGAATTGCAGTTGCTAATCGCAGCGCGTGTGGAGTCGCTCAAGCCTGGACTTACGCTCATACGACGCGAGTACCCAACTGACATCGGCCCTGTAGACCTGCTCTGTCGCGACGATGAAGGCAATGCAGTGGTTGTCGAGATCAAACGTATCGGCGAGATCGCAGGTGTTGAGCAACTGCTTCGCTATCAAGAACGCCTAGACCTCGATACGCGTCTTGCACCTACTCGCGGCATGTTCGTAGCCACACGCATCAAGCCGCAGGCAAAAGTATTCGCAGAGAGTCGCGGAATTGAGTGCGTAGAGATCGAGTTAGACGAACTACGCGGCCACGACCTACCGAAGATGCGCCTGTTTTAGTTACTTGAACTCAGGCTGTCGTGAGCCTTACGTATCGCATCGCTAGCGTCTCGGATCGCCTTCCCGCTGAGCACCACATCAAAACTTGGTAGCCCTGCGTTTGATGCAAGAGTCAGATTCGTATAGCGCTTGCGAACTGCCGCAAGAGAGAACGGTACCCCTCGCCTATCGCTATCAATTGCAACAAATGCAATCTGAGCGCCCAGCACCCGAGCCTCAACAAGTGACTCGCGCACAGCAAGCGCTGCCCTTGACGCCTTGGCTCCCTCGCTGTCGCGCAGCCGAGGGGCGTTTAAATGAAGCTCCCGATCCAAATTTTCGAGTGCAGTGATTCCTGCAGTTGGATTGAACTCCAAAGCATTGGCTTCAGTAACCGGATACTCACTCTGAAGTCTTTTTGTCTCCATCGCTGTGCTCTCAATTGACTTGCTGACTCCACTTCGAGCATCACTTATTACTCGTTCACGTAATAAATATGAAGAACAAAAAATGAAGACCAAGAGTGCCCCGATAACCGGCCAGAATCTAGGTGATAAAGACTCGGGAGGAGATGCTGCGGATTGGGCAGACGGCGCGAGGGGGTCAGTGCTTTTATCGCGCAGTGAAGCCACCGCAGTTGGATTTTTGCGAACGCGCCATAGCGCCCATGCCGCACCACAGCCTAAATACATCGCGAGATCAAACGGCGAGCGGAGCCTAGGAGCCACTATTGAGAAAAGGCTTGTCGCCATGATTAGCACCGCAGAGCCAAGTATTAGCAATGCTCCACGTCGTCGCAGTGTTGAAACAAGCCCGAGTGTGCCGATAATTGTAATTGGCCAAATTAACCAGAAGGTGTGATCTCTAACCTCCATGTTGCGGCCATCAAACTTCTCCGCGAGATCGTTGCGCACAGAGTCAATCTCAAACCAAGATAAAAAGTTTCTCTTTGTAACATTAATAACTATCTCGGGGTGAGCACGAAAATTTGTTGTCCCCAGTTTTAGTAATGCTTTATCCCACGCACTGTCATCGCCCGTTAAATAGACGTAAGGAGCAAATCGATTATCGGAGTATGCATCTGCAAATTCGCGACCATTCTCTGAAAACTCGGAGTATCGAGCGGAGACATTAAAACCGTTAGAGGTGTTTAAGGTTGGCTCGCCAATTAGCAGTTCATTTCTAATTATCCAAGGAAGTATTACTAAGAGCGTTACAGCGCTAAATCGCAATGCACGCCGCCAACCAAATTGCCATACAACCCAAGCAATCAAAAACAGTGCTAGCAATTGCGCGCTCGGCTTCGTAAGCATAAGGAGCCCTAGAGATATCGCTGCCAGCAGAGGCCGTGCGCGAACTAGATACCACCACGTGGCTAAAAGAAGCAGCAGCGAGAGAGGCTCGGCAAGCACTGTCGTGTCGTTCGCTATTAGGGCCGGAGAGAGTGCGGCAATGCCGCCGGCAACAATCCCGGCCTCTCTCCCCCAAATCTGATTGGCAAGAAGAGCACAGAGCAGAACAACCCCAATACCGATTGCGATATTTAAAATCTGCGCATAAATAAGAGAGGAGCCTGTTACGGAGAAAACGGTGCCCAACAAGGCTGGATAAAGAGGTGGACGAAACGCACTTGGGTGCACATAAGCGAATGGCCACTGAATGGAGAGACCGGCCCCATTTGAGAAGGCCCTTGCTAATTGCATGTATTGATCTGCATCCTTATCAGGGATGTAATTAGGGATCGCTAAGAGCAAATAAAGGATGCGTACCAGTCCAGCCAATACACCTAAGAAAAGAATTATCCGTCGAGGCATCTGTATCTAGTCTGACTTGGAAAATAAATGCACGACTACTCGCGCGCCATGTTCGAGAACTTTGTGAAGTGGTCTAGAAAGGCGAGGCGAATATTCCCTGTGGGGCCGTTACGGTGCTTAGCCACGATGATCTCTGCCGTTCCACGCTGGTCAGTCTCAGTGTTATAGGACTCATCGCGATAGATAAACATCACAACATCTGCATCTTGCTCGATCGAGCCTGACTCACGGAGGTCGGCGAGCATCGGCCTCTTATCCTGGCGATACTCGAGCTGACGGTTGAGCTGTGCAAGAGCAACGACCGGGCAGTCGAGTTCGCGAGCGAGAATCTTGAGACCCCGCGAAAGGTCGGCTACCTCTACTTGGCGACTCTCGGGCCTACCAGGCGTTGACATGAGCTGCAGATAATCAACAACGATCAAGCCAAGGTCTCCATGACGAGCCTTGATGCGGCGAGCCTTAGCGCGCATCTCCATCACCGTGCAGTGAGGGTTGTCGTCAATGTATAGAGGCGACTCTCCGAGATGGGACATCGCAGTGTTGAGGCGTGTCCAGTCGGCATCGTTGAGTCGACCTGTCTGAAGTTTGCGAGCCTCAACGCGCGCCTCTGATGCGAGTAGTCGCTTAGTGAGTTCGACAGTGCCCATCTCCATAGAGAAGAAGATGACCGGACGCTTAGTAACAATCGCTACGTTCGCTGCGGCACCGAGTGCAAATGATGTCTTACCCATTCCCGGTCGAGCAGCCACAATTAAAAGAGTTGAGTTCTGAAAACCAAGTAGCAACTCATCGAGATCTGTGTAGCCGGTAGGCGAGCCAGTTACCGCTCCCTCAGGGCCCTCATACATATTTGAGAGTTGATCGATCGTCTCAGAGACGGAGTCGAATACGCGCACCATTGACTCGGCGACGCGCTTCTCTGCAATCTCAAAGATCCGAGCCTCAGCGCGGTCGACGGTATCGGTCACATCATCGGGCTGAGAGTACGCGCTCTCTGCAATCTCACCTGCAACGGTGATTAGGCGGCGCAGAAGTGCAAGTTCGCTAACAATCCCTGCGTAGTGGCCCGCGTTCGACGACGCAGGAGTATTGGCCTGGATACTTACAAGCTTCTGCCTACCGCCGAGCGCTTCAAGAAGATCGGCGCGGCGCAACTCCTCCGCTATCGTCACCGGGTCAACCGGCTCGCCCTGGCTGTACAGAGCCATTACCGCGTTGTAGATATGCGCATGCGCAGGCTTGTAGAAATCAGACTCGTCTACACGCGCCTCTACCGCTGCAGTAATCGCATCGCGCGAAAGCATCATGGCGCCGATTAGCGACTCCTCGGCCTCGAGGTTGTGCGGCGGTACGCGACCCCCAGATACCGATCGCTGCGAGCGCCGGGCATCGTCTATTGACTGAACCACTATTTCCCCTAAACCTTGCGTTGATTCGACACGTCATTTTGGGCCACGATTCGAGCCCTCGTTTAATAGAGATTGAGCCTCTATCGTCTCACCTTTTGCCTGTGGGTAAACAGTGGAGAACCCTGTGTTTTTCCTGTGAATTAGCGGTGGATAACTGCCATACTTCTCCACAGCCCTGTGGGTAAGTATCGCTTTGGTGCAGCTCTTTAAGTCTCTACCTCTACTGGGACACATTGCCTACGAGGCAATCTGCGCCCTCTCAAATGTACCCACTCTCAAAAGTAAAGGGCCCGGCCGCATTTACTGGCCGGGCCTCTACTAATTCTGAGAAGTGATTGCTGCAAGTTCTTACTCGGAGACAACCTCAACTGTGGCCTTGGCAATTACACCCTCGTGCAGGCGCACTGATACCTCGAACTCGCCGAGCTCCTTGATTGCCTCGGCAATCGTGACGTTACGACGATCAATATCCGTCAGCGCAATCACACTTAGCGCAGTAGCGACATCAGATGCAGTAACGGAACCGAAGAGCTTTCCACCCTCGCCTGCGCGAGCAGTAACGGTGACACGCGCTCCGTTCAAGCGACCTGCAACCAGCTCGGCTGCTTCGCGCTCGCGAGTGTCGCGTGCTCCACGGTTTCGGCGCATCGCCTCGGCCTGGCCAATTACACCCTTCGTGGCCTGAATCGCAAGACCGCGGGGCACTAGATAGTTACGTGCATAGCCGTCAGCAACGACACAGAGGTCGCCTTTCTTGCCTACGTGCTCTACATCGGCGCGCAATACGATCTTCATCTCTACGCCTCCTCTGAAGTTGTGTCGTCGGTTGGGTCGTAGTCAAGAGCCTCTGGGTTGCGCTCGACCACGATCTCCATGGTCTCCTCGCCCTCCATGGTGATGCCCTCTGGCAACTCATGAATGGTTGTCTCAGGAATCACTGCATCTGCTGACAACTCGCGATCGCGGCCACCGTCACGGCCACCGCCTTCACGGTCGCGTCGTCCGCCACCGCCGCCCTTAGAGCGCTGGGTTACCTGGCGCACTGTGTACGGAAGCAGGCCCATCTCGCGAGACAGGCGAATCGCCTTAGCGACTGCGCGCTGCTGCTGCGTGTTGTTGCCAGTTACGCGACGAGCGCGAATCTTTGCGCGCTCCGAGACGAAACGACGAAGAAGGTTGACGTCTTTGTAGTCAATCCAGTCGACACCCTCAGAGATGAGGATGGAGACTTTCTTCTTCATAGGTCGACGCTTGTCGGTTCCTAATGGTTTGCGTTTTTCTCTGTTGTTATCTCTAGCCATGATTAATGCTCCTCATATACCTTTTGATTGAGGGCCCTTTAGAAGGGCTCCTCATCTCCAAAACCGTCATAGGCCGGGGCCGGCTCGTTCGATGACTCACGCCCGCCCGAGTTACCCCCGCCAGACTTGCCACCTGAATTGCCGCCTGAGTTGCCCCCATAATTGGAGCCACCCTCGCGACGCTCAGTGCGCTTTACCTCTGCTGTTGCCCAGCGAAGGCTCGGCGCTACCTCATCGGCAACGATCTCAACAATGCTCTTCTTCTCGCCCTGCTCCGTATCCCATGAGCGCTGCTCTAGGCGACCAGTGACGATCACGCGGTTGCCCTTCTGCAGCGACTCGCTGCAGTGATCGGCCATCTCGCCCCAGACAACAGCGTTGAAGAAGGAGACGCGCTCCTCCCACTCGTTGGTCTGCTTATTCATCCATCTGCGGTTGACTGCGATGCCCATAGTTGCTTTTGCCTGGCCACCAGCCGTGTAGCGAATCTCGGGATCGCGCGTAAGGGTTCCTACAACTGTGATCGTGTTATCTGCCATGCCTTACTCCTTAGCCTCTGTAACCACCTTGGATTTGCTGCCCAACTTGCCGTAAACACGGTCCGGGATACGCAGAACCTTGTGGCGGATTACTTCATCAGAAAGGGAGAGCGTACGGTGGAGTTCGTCCATCGCTGCAGGCTCCGACTTGGCGTGGAAGACGACGTAGTAGCCCTCCCAGCGATG
Organism: Actinomycetes bacterium; assembly: GCA_037132095.1. Classification (GTDB taxonomy): domain Bacteria; phylum Actinomycetota; class Acidimicrobiia; order IMCC26256; family IMCC26256; genus IMCC26256. Next base: position 1,849 of record JBAXPT010000061.1, on the reverse strand, counting down.
CTTCATCTCATACGCGAAGCGGCGCTTTCCCCATACATCTACAGGTCCGCGAACTGCGCCCTGCGACTCAATGAGCTTGAGTGATTGCTCGAGCGATGCACGAATTACTTCGTCCTCTAGCTCTGCATCAAATATAACCATGACTTCGTACGGCCTCATCGGCTTCGTACCTCCTCTGGACCACAGCGGCGCTGCGGGCTCCCAAGTTCGTAACGATGAGGTTCATCACTACGCCGGGGAGCAGGTTTCGATTGTGAATGTATTGCTTCTCTTAAATAGTGCTGGTATTCGCTACAGCTTTTCGCCGTAGCCGGGGAAGAGTAGCAGTAAGCCTGCCGATTTCTCTTGGTGAGAACCCTAGCCACCCACCGAGGCCAGCACCAGCGCGGATTTTGGGGGCAGAGGGGCCCGTGAGGCTTGGAGATTGGAGACTTATTCCAATGGGATATGTGCTTTACTTCACGGGTCGGCGCTAACCAATACAGGGCGACTCCAAACCAACTACAAGATTCTGGAGATCACTGATATGGAACCGACCCCTAACGCCCCGTTGCTCAACCAGCAAAAAACAGGTCGCGCTGCAAAAGCCAAGCGACGCAATATCTCTATTGCGTTAGCAATCGTTGTGGTATTTGCGATGGGTATTACAGCCGTCGTCGCAGCATCAGGAGAGAACAAGTCTGGGAGATCAGGTGCTTATGTGTCTGGTGACCCTCTCGCCTGGACAGCGGTTAGTGCTGTGTCTAAGGGCTCTTGTGGGCTCGTAAATAGTGGACAAGTTAAGTGTTGGGGAGAAAACCGCTCCGGGGAACTGGGTAACGGGACCACGAGCAAACAAAGCAGTGCCGTCTTCGTCTCTGGTATCACCACCGCTACAAGTATCAGCGCCGGCGGGGCACAACCGTGTGCATTACTCCAAGACGGAACTGTCTGGTGTTGGGGTAATAACTCCTATGGCCAGGTCGGTAACGGGACCAAGAGCATCTACCCCTCGAAAAGTCCAGTCCAGGTCTCTGGTATCACTACCGCTAGCAGCATCGGCGTCGGCAGCAGCCATGCCTGTGCACTGCTAACGGACAGCACTATCTGGTGTTGGGGTGATAACGCCTCTGGGCAGCTCGGCAACAAGACCAATACCGGCTCGACAATTCCAGTCCAGGTCTTTGGTATCACTACCGCTACAAGTATCAGCGTCGGCGAACGTACCGCATGTGCATCACTTCGAGACGGAACTGTCTGGTGTTGGGGTGATAACACCTCTGGGCAGCTCGGTGACACGACCAATACCAACTCGAACTTTCCAGTCCAGGTATTTGGTATCACTACCGCTAGCAGCATCGGCGTCGGCGGCGTCCATACCTGTGCACTGCTAACGGACCGCACTATCTGGTGTTGGGGACTTAACGACTGGGGGCAACTCGGTGACAAGACCAATACCAAGTCGAACATTCCAGTCCAGGTATTTGGTATCACTACCGCTAGCAGCATCAGCGTCGGCGGCATCCATACCTGTGCACTGCTAACGGACAGCACTATCTGGTGTTGGGGCAATAACATTGCCGGGCAACTCGGTGACCAGACCAATGCCAACTCGAACTTTCCAGTCCAGGTCATTGGTATCACTTCCGCTAAAAATATCAGCGCCGGCGGTAAACATTCGTGTGCATTGCTCGCAGATAGCACTGGTAGCACTATTCAATGTTGGGGTGCTAACAACTCCGGGCAACTCGGTGACGGAACCTTGATCAACAAAAATTCACCCGTCTCGGTACAGAGCCCATAGAGCGAGACCGCTCTCCACGAATTCTTGATACTCGCCCGGGTGCATCGCACTCGGGCGAGATCTATT
>JBAXPT010000060.1:0-10084 GCA_037132095.1 Actinomycetes bacterium | reverse complement strand
CAAGTAATAGATCTACAAGTAACACCAGCAATTACCCAATAGACCCGACCGCATCAGAACCGCAAGAGCGAGGAAAACATGCTCATCATCCAGCGCCCAGAGATCGAAGCCGAAGAAGCAGTCGGCAATGTTCAGCGCTTCACCATCTCTCCCCTAGAGCCTGGCTTTGGCCACACTCTCGGAAACACCCTGCGTCGAGTACTTCTCTCCTCGATCCCAGGTGCAGCAGTTACTCAGGTGCGCTTCGATGACGCTCTGCATGAGTTCGGCACCATCAAGGGAGTTAAGGAAGACGTTACAGACGTCATCCTTAACCTCAAAGACATTGTGCTCACCTCGCTCTCTGAGGAGCCTGTAACCCTTCGCCTTGATGTAACTGGCCCACGCCAGATCACCGCCGGAGATATTCAGACAACCTCAGATGTTGAGATTCTCTCAACCGACCTATACATCGCATCTGTGAATGGCAAGGGGCGTCTTGCTCTTGACATCACTGTTGAGCAGGGTCGTGGATACTCCTCCGCTGACAAGACCAAGAAGCCTGGCGCCTCTATCGGAGCAATCCCTGTAGATGCAATCTTCGCTCCGGTTCGTCGTGTCTCTTTTGCGATTGAGCCAACACGCGTTGAGCAGGCCACGAACTACGACAGCCTCTCAATCGAGATTGAGACCGATGGATCAATCACACCTCGCGATGCTCTTGCATCTGCCGGTGCGACCCTTGGAAATCTCGTTACGCTTGTAGCTGATCTCTCCAACGAGGCTCCTCGCCTTGAGCTTGGCGAGGTAGCGGTTGCTCCCTCAACATCTCCGGACTTTGACCTTGCAATCGAGGACCTTGACCTCTCTGAGCGTCCTCGCAACTGCCTCAAGCGTGCTCGTATCGACACAATTGGGCAGCTCATGTCGAAGAGCGAAGATGATCTTCTTGCCATTACCAACTTTGGCCAGAAGTCGCTCGATGAGATCCTCGAGAAACTCGATGAGCGTGGTCTAGCGCTTCGAACCAAGGACTGAGAAAATGCCTACCCCCAAGAAGGGCGGCCACTTCGGTAGTGGCCCGTCACACCACAGACAAATGATGGCGAACCTCGCCTCCTCACTCTTTGAGGCTGGAGCGATTACCACCACCCTGCCAAAGGCAAAGGCGCTTCGCCCATACGCGGAGAAGTTGATCACCAAGGCAAAGAAGGGCGGCGTACACCGTCAGCGTCTTGTCGTGGCAACAATCAAGGACGAGACCGCAACAAGCAAACTCTTCTCTGAGATTGCACCTCGTTATGCCGACCGCAATGGTGGCTACACGCGAATCTCAAAGCTTGGGCCCCGCCCAGGTGACAACGCGCCGATGGCGCGTATCGAACTCATCTAGGAAAGCCGCGGGTACCGGTACCCATGCCACTTGTCATTCGTATGACCGTTGCATATGACGGCACCGATTTTCATGGCTTTGCGCAGCAGCGCGATCAGCGCACAGTTGCGGGCGAGATTTGCGGAGCATTGAGCAAGGTCCTTAGGGCCGAGATAACTCTGGCCTGTGCGGGGCGCACCGATGCCGGGGTACACGCGTGGGGGCAGGTTGTCTCCTTTGCGGCCCCCGATGGCACCGAGCCAGCGATGCTTGTGGAGCGCCTAAATCGAATGCTCGGCTCTGCGATTGCAGTACGCGACGCGAGTACCGCCCCTGAAGGTTTCGATGCGCGACACTCCGCAAGAGCGCGTACCTATCGCTATACGGTCCTCAACCGCTCAACTCCAGATCCATCATTGGCTAGGAGCGCTTGGTGGGTACCAGAGGCGTTAGATATTCACGCTCTTCAATTAGCAGCGACTCCTTTTATCGGGGAGCACGATTTTGCATCGTTCTCTCGGAAGGGGCCAGAGGGCTCAACAACAGTGAGGCGAGTACTCGAGTCAGAGTGGCACGACCTAGGTGACGGAGTGCTGCGGTATCAGGTAAAGGCCACAGCGTTCTGCTGGCAGATGGTGCGAGCACTTGTAGGGACCCAGGTAGAGGCCGGGAGAGGTAGGCGCAAGGCCGGCGAGATGCTCTCGGTACTTAGGGCAAAGGATCGCTCTGCGGCTGGGCAATTAGCACCTCCGCAGGGGCTTAGTCTTTGGCGAGTTGATTACGAAGACGCGAGTTCCTGAGACGCGAGATTTTAAGATGGGTGATTATGGGAGCGATGGCAAGAATTCATAGCGCCACGAGTTCAAGAGGTAAGCGCGCTCAAAGCGAAGTTGTGCTCGCCGCTCTTGTTGTGAGCCTTGTACTGCTTGCAGGCGCCTGCGGTGGTGGCAGCGGGGGCGGGCAAGAGCCGAGGGTCTCTCCATCAGGGACGCGACTACTCGCCGCTGCATCTCTGAAGAGCGGGGCATCCGATGCAGTCGCCTACTCAGCGGAGAGTTCCACCGGGGATGGCTCAACCGCTAGAGAGACCTTTATGCGTAGCGGGGAGGACTCAGTAGTTATGGCCGAGTATGACTCCGGAGGTCGGCTCGAGGTCAGGCGCGTTGGTGGGGAGTTCTATGTGCTCTCATCTCTCGACATTGTTGGCGCCACCCCAATGTGGGTTCACGTCGCCAACGACGCGGACCGTACTTTTATCCTTTCTCTGCTCGGCGCGGATTATGTAGCACCGAACCCCAAAGCGGTAGCAGGTTTATTTGCAGGTGGAGTAGCGAGTGTAAATGCGATCACTACAGAGGCAGAGCAGAGAGTCCTAACGGTTAGCGCTGAATCAGTTGTAGAGCGCCCAAGCGAGATATCAATCAATCGCAGCGAGGCCCTTTTCCTCGGTCGCGTTGCCTCGCTCTGGAGTGGCAAGACGAAGGTAGGAGAGCGGGCTTATCGCGAGGCATTGTGGGGGGATGCGGTTCCAGCAATCGTGGCTCCGACTGGGGCATCTGAGTTTGATGGGCTGTTTGATGCTCAGGTGCTTCAGTTGGCAGAACCACTGAGGCGCAGCCCAACGAGGCTTCCATCGGGGTGGACTATTCGCGCCGCTGTTGGCCTCTCAACCGGCCAGGGAAACGGAGTCTGCCAAGAAGTCTTGACTCTGTATGCGCCGCCCGCTCCTGCACGAATCTCGGATGATTATCTGGCGGTGTATCTCGAGCCGACAGGTTGCTCAACTCCGCGCGCAAATGGAAGTGCAGATTTTGTAGCAGGCGTAAATGCGGGCTGGATAGGCAAGGCGCCCGACGGCTCAACGATCGGTTCGTTGCAGGTAGCGGGGACATCGCTGCGCTTCCGCACGAGTCTTGATGCGAAGGCTCTCGCTAGCACACTCTCAGAGTGGGGCCCTCTCTAATTTCGCCCGCTCGAATTACTGCTTCTTGAGTCTAAAACTGGAAGTAGATAAATGGCTCCGGTGGAGTCCCAGAGAAGACCAATATCCCGATAAGAGCGGCACCGAGTAGCGCCCCTTGAATGGCCGGCGCCCATACGGCGAGAGGTAGAAGCGTTGAGCGCTTTCTATCTAGAAGGTCCATCGCAAGCACAAGTGCGCCAAAGCCTCCGACGACTAGGAGATCAGCCTTCCAAGCCCCTGGGTTGGAGCCGAAGAGCCCGCCTGTCGCCATTGAGTGGAAGAAACTAAACGCATCTCCGATAGTTGCGGATCTAAAGATGACCCATAGCGCAGTAACAAAAGTGAAGGTAGCGAGAATGCTTGGGATGTCGCGCCAACGCGGAGATGGGGGTGTGCCGCGCGGCTCGTAAGCGCCGCGTGCCCGGTGGATTGCAAGCGCAACGCCGTGGAGGGCTCCCCAGATTACGAAGGTCCATGCAGCGCCGTGCCAGAGACCTCCGAGGAGCATCACGATGATCAAGTTTCGGTAGGTTCCGAACCTGCCGCCCTTGTTGCCTCCGAGCGGAATATAGAGATAATCGTGGAGCCACGACGAGAGAGATATATGCCAAGTGCGCCAGAACTGAGTGATGTTGGTTGAGAGATACGGCGACTCAAAGTTGCGGAAGACCTCGATGCCTAGGAGGCGCGATGTGCCGCGAGCGACATCGGTGTAGCCAGCAAAGTCGCAGTAGATCTGAATTGCGAATGCGACTGCTCCAATAGCAAGTGGAATAGTCCCGCGCCCCGTGGTTCTCCCGAATACGTCGTTCGAGACCTTCGCCACGGTATCTGCGATTACGACCTTCTTAAATATCCCCGAGACGATTAGTACAACCCCTGAATAGGCCTGCTCCTTTGTCGGTCGCTGCCGCTCAGATCGAAGTTGGGGGAGTAGGTGCCATGCGCGCTCGATCGGCCCTGCGGCAAGGAGGGGGAAGTACGCGATAAAGAGTGCGTAGGTGCTTAGACGTCTCTCGGCGTCGAGTCTGCCGCGATATATATCAACCGCGTATGAGATCTCATGGAACACAAAGAACGAGATTCCTACGGGGAGAATGATCGCCAGTGCTGGGCTGCTCCAGCCAAGACCAATTGCACTAGCAACATGCTCTGCAGAGTCGACGAAGAAACCGGCATATTTAAAGAACGCAAGGATCCCAAGGTTGAAGACAAGTTGCGAAATCAACCAGGCTCGTTTTGTCCGCTCCCCACTGGCTTCTTCTATGCGAATGCCGATGCCAAAGTCGACGACTGTGGTGGCGGCAAGCAAGATGAGGAAGCGCCAATCCCACCAGCCGTAGAAAACATACGAGGCAATGAGTAGCAGCCGGTTCTGCCCTTTAAGGCGAAGTCGCCAATAGAGAAGTACAACTAGCACTAGTAACGCTATGAATTGAAGCGAGTTAAAACTCATCTCACCAGCCCTGTCGCTTTAACTCGGTGGCGACCTCGAGGGAGAAGTCGCGCGCTGGTGCAACTAGCAAGTGCTCGGCATCTCTAAAGGCAGCATCAGGCATAGAGCGTGTGCGGTCAAGAACAGCAACACCCTCAGACTCCGCTACAGCGGTTACGCGAGTTCGCCATTCGTTGAAGTCTCTTGCTCCATGTGGGTGGGCATCTATATAGCCTTGAGTCACAGGCATTAGTACGACTGCTGCCTCGGTCTTCAATGCTTTGAGGCGCCTCAGTGTGCGCCTAAATGCAATGAGCTCTTCTCGCCCTAGTGAGTAACCCCGGAGTTGCACATCTCGTGAGTATGCGATCTCCCTGAGTTGCATCTTTTTAAGCTTTGCTGGAGTTAGGGTTTTATATCCGAGGTCAAATGATGCGGCCCTTGGCTGCGCTCGGTCGGGGAGGCGATTTGAGAGGTCTGCTCCCGTAATGACTTTGAGCATGTCGTAAGGATCACGCAGTGCAGCACGATTCTTAGCGAGCGCAGAGAAGGTAGCGAGAGATTGATCTGCGTCGGCGAGAGCCCCGACTCGGGTCTGCCGAGCGTTGTTATAACGCTCGATAGTGGATTCACGCCGCGCAGCGTTGAAGTCGAGACTAGATACTCCCCAGATAATTCTCTGCGGGTGAATTCTCGGTACAACCTCCTCGAGCAGCCATCGCTCCACAACGGTGGTCTGGCCCCCTCCGCCAACCGAGACATTCTTGATCTGCGAATCGGCTGTCTGCGCTTCGGTCGCTCTACTTGGAGGCGTAGCGTTTGGCGCGATTTCGGATGTGTCGCCGAGTGCTCTCGCAACCGCGCTCGGTACGAGGTCTCGCCCTGACATTGAGGAACCAACAATCGTGATGCTGCTGCGAACATTTTGTTTCTGTAATTGATCCATCTCGCGCACTAAACGCGCTGAGGCAGGCGAGAACCAATCGGCAGGCTCGGGGAGGCGGTTCTCGATGACTCGTGTAACACCCTCGGCGAGAAGAATGATTGATAGGAGTCCAGCACTCCAAGTTAGGAGTACGCGCCCACGTCGACTCTTTGCCTCTCTGTGGTTGTGCGCCGCGTTACCCGACACGTAACAATCCGGTGCGCCCAACCGCCGCCGCTCCGGCCGCCGACCATGAGGCTCCACCAGGATTTCTTGCCCAAATATCGTGTCGGCCGATTGAGTCCCCAGCGCTGAGTAGGAGGGTAAAGGTAAGGCTGGTTCCGTCTGCATTTACCACGACATTGCTAATGCTGACTCCTTGACCATCTACGACCGGTAATGCATCGTCAGCAAACCCGACCCCGGTGAGGGTTACCGTCGGTGCGCTGCTTGTAGAGAACGAGGTGGGCGAGATATTTGAGAGCGAGATGTTGCTAGCAAGAAAGCGAAGAAAAGAGTCTTGCGCGTTATCTGCATCACCAGGAGCGTAGGTTGATGCGGTGTTCCAGCCAGCATATTTTCCGTCTGCACTTAGCACTGGAGAGTCTATAAAAGCGCTTGACTCTGTCAGGTTTGGTGCAACATTGGCACGGGTATTCACGCCACGCGTGCGATCACGAACAACGAGGTCAGTCCTGCCAGCCGTATCCGATGGCACTGCGTTGGTCGCATCAGTGAGGTATGCAACCATTCGCCCAGATGCACTTATGCGTGGGCTATAAGAGTCTGCGTTGAGGATAAATCCGTTGGGGGCGACACTTACTCGAGTGATACCCGGGGACGACATGTCTCTAAGGAAAATATCTTGAGTAGAATTAATGTCGCTGAGATTAAGGTCAAACTCCTCAGAGATTGAGGCAAATGCGATAAAACCCCCATCTCTAGAGATCGTTGGCTGCGTAGCCCCAGTAGCACTCGGCCCCCCTGCTGGCCTGCGTGTTACCCACTCCCAGTTGTTATTGGAGAGTTCGCGTCTATAAATGTCGCTCGCATTATTGGTGTCGTAAGTTGCCAAGGGGTCAACAGTCTCGTACGCGACGAAACGTCCATCCCCGCTTATGACGGCGGAGTCGACTCCATCTGGGGGAGAGATGGTGAGCGGCGTCCGGCTAGCGAGGATAGTTGTACCGCTGGTGACGTCGATTACGAATGCATCGGAGATCAACGCGTAGTTGAGATACGGCGGGCTCACCAAGAAGTTGTCGGTGTCCGATAGGAATGCGATGCGATTTCCGTCGTCGCTGATACTTGGGCTCCAGACATCGCCATTGGCTTCCTCGCCCCCAATTCCAATCTCAATGCGAAGGACGGTGTTGCTAGTGGCATCCCAGCGATAGACCTCAGTATTAAAGGTTGTCTTCTCTGCTAGCTGTAGGTTCGATGCATCCGAGGTAAATGCAACGTAGCGACCGTCAGCACTAATAGCAGGCGTATACGAACTGTCATCACCGAGGGACCCATCCGGGGCATGGCTCACGAGCGTAGTGATGCCTGTAAACAGATCTCTTCGAAATATCTGTGTCGTGGTTCCGGCAGCGAATGCGACGTAACGGCCGTCACTACTTACCGATGACGCTCCGTCAACCGCGCCGATCTCTGTGCTTGGAGGAGCAATGCTGCTCTGAATAAAAGTTGAGCATGCTGAGACTAAGAGGTCGCTCGCTGTGCAGCCCGCAACGATGTCAAGTGGGCTTGCTGCGAATCCGCCGACGACATCAACAATTAAGTCGGGGCATCCTCCGCTAGCAAAAATATCAACCGACTGCGATGAGCCAACCTTCACAAGTACGCCGTTAGGGACGGTCTGGCCCGCTACGTAATTTAGATTCGATGCAGTTGGCTTTAGCGTCCCACTCGGGTAGACGGTTATGTAACCCGCTCCGGTAGGCCCGGTTACTGTGACATTGAGTGCAAGCGCTCGTGACTCAGATGGGACAGCGCTTCCGTCTACTCCGGCTGCGGTGAGGCGATAGGTGCGCGTCCCGGCGACGCATGGAACCTGGCCAGCGTTTCGCGAGTCGAGAAGGCGGTACGGGTTGACTCCAAAGAATCCTCCAGCGCTAATAGGAGTGCCAGGAGCAAACCACCCGACTACATCAACGACGACATTGGGGCACCCACCGCTAGCGAAGAGAGAGATGGATCCATCAGTGCCAACCTTGACCACTGTTCCGTTAGCTACGACCTGATTCGTTGAGTAGTTAAGAGTCGATGCCGTGGGCCTGATCGCTCCCGTTGGGAACACCGTCAGGTAGCCGGGAATATTTGGGGTGATGACGGTGACATTTAGTGCAACCGCTGCAGCATCGGAGGGGACTTCAGTAAATGGAACGCCTGCAACTTGAAGATCGCGTGTTGTGCTTATGCAGGGGCCCTTGCCTGGATTGCGCGTATCGAGGAGGCGGTCAGGAGTGATGCCTGTGAGTCCGCCCTGGGCAGGAGAGCCTGATGCGAACCAGCCGACGACATCGACCACCATGTGGGGGCAGCCAGCGTTTGCGTAGAGGGTGACGGCTGAGAACCCGCCGACGGCGACGATCACATTGTTAGGCACAACCTCGCCAGCGGAGTAGTTGACAGAAGAGGCTGTGGGCCTTGAGACGCCAGAAGGCCAGACGGTCACGAAGCCGCTCCCCGTGGGGTTAATAACCGTGACATTTAATGCAACAGCTGCGGCATCCGAGGGGACATCAGATCCGATTACGCCTGCAACTGCTAAGGAGCGCTCGCCTGAGAGGCACGGGCCGCTCCCAAAGTCGCGAGTATCGAGGAGCCGAAATGGGATCACACCGGTAAATCCTCCAGTCGAGGCTGGGGGAATCGCCGCTCCCGCCGGAGAGACTTGGAATAGGGCGGTGGCGGGTAGGGCTGCTGCTATTGCTATGAAAAGGCTTAACCCTGCTCGGCTCATGCCGGCTAACCGCTGCCCTTGAGACCCCATGCCAGTCTTTCCTGAGAGGGTGTTCTTTGAGGGCTTGTTCTTTGAGAAATTCACTCATTTATCCAATCGGCGAGCGTGATACGGAGAAATCATAACCCTGTAGGAGAGGGGTTTGGTCCGCAGGCTCGAGTTCCAATTTGGGTCTCTGAGCCGGGGCCTGATGGCTTCTTTTTGGCCCGGATTGTGGCGGGAGAATCGCTGCCGCTAGGATGCCACCTCGCTCCCAAGACCATCTTTGTCTTGGTTGCGAACCTCGGCGCTCGGCCCCTCGGCCACGGCTGCCTTGGATCAAAAGCCCGTTTAGATTCCGTCGATAGAGAGTAAGTGGTATTCGTGAAGACCTTCACGCCTAAAGAGTCCGACATTGTTCGCGCTTGGCACGTTATTGATGCAGAGGACGCCGTCTTGGGTCGCCTCGCTACAGAGGTTGCAAACCTTCTGCGCGGTAAGCACAAGGTGATCTGGGTTCCTCATCAGGACACCGGCGATCACGTGATCGTGATCAATGCAGCCAAGCTAGATATCTCAGCGCGCAAAGCAGTCGAGAAGCAGTACTACCGACACTCTGGTTACCCAGGTGGACTCAAGCAGGCATCGCTCCAGCGCATGCTTGACCGTCACCCGGATCGCATCATCAAACTTGCAGTTCGCGGCATGCTCCCCAAGGGCCCACTTGGTCGTTCGATGCTCCGCAAACTGCGCGTTTACCCAGGGGCAACACATCCCCACGTTGCGCAGAATCCAGTTGAGCGTGTGCTGCCAGCAAGATCCCGTAAGACCTCAAAAGCCGCTTCCTAAAGTAAAGATTTAAGGACTTCAGTTGCCCAAGCCATTGATCCAGACGACCGGTCGACGTAAGGAGGCAGTGGCGCGTGTGCGCCTCCGCCCCGGTACCGGCAAGATCACAATCAACCGTCGTGATATTGAGGCATACTTTCGTATCGCCACTCACCGCATGTCCGCCACTGAGGCGCTGCGCCTTACTCAGACTGCAGAGGTCTACGACGTTGATGCGACAATCGTTGGCGGTGGAATCAGCGGACAGGCTGGAGCACTCTGCCTCGGAGTCGCTCGTGCGCTAGTTGCATTAGACCCAGAGTCGCGTGCGCAGCTCAAGAAGGCCGGACTCCTCACTCGTGACGCTAGAGAGAAAGAGCGTCGTAAGTACGGACTCAAGAAGGCTCGCAAGGCTCCGCAGTACTCCAAGCGGTAGTCTCGAAACGCTTCAATTACCCGGCCATGCCTCATCTCCGTTTCGGAACCGATGGCGTACGGGGGGTCGCCTCTGTCGACCTCACAAAGGAGTTTGTCTATTGCCTTGGCCGGGCTTTGGCGCGTGTTCTCGGCCCAGATCACCTCTATCTAATTGCTCGCGATACTCGCGAGTCGGGGTACATACTCGAGGGCGC
>JBAXPT010000059.1:0-10221 GCA_037132095.1 Actinomycetes bacterium | reverse complement strand
TAGGAGAGAGAGGCGACGGCGGGTCGTAGGATCGGCATCCGGGGGAGGTAGCCGACCCAATTCGCAGGGGTCAGGCGGCCCGAGTTGGGCTCACTACTTCCGCGCTGCGATCTTGGCTGGATTCGTCATCTAAGTCTCTAAGAGACTCAAGTGACTCCTCCCACTTCAACTGTCGAGTAATCCATCGCCGCACTGAGGCTGCTTGCTCGCTCTGCTTCTTACTCTGCTGATCTGGCATTTAGCTCTCCTCTCGGGTCTGGTCTGAAGATTGGCTTGAAGATTTATCGCTAGAGATAAATCTCTTTATTGACAACTCGTACAAAAGTGAGAGTATCCTCTCTCAGAGTACCTACACGAACTATGTGACCAAAGCCACAAACGAGCTAACCCCCTTGGGAGGCTCCTCTGGTGTGCACCTCCCTCGAGAGAACAGAGATTGAATGCCCGAAGAATCCGGAGGCTGGCGCATAGACGACATCGCGCGCCGTACCTCGTTGACAGTTGACACGATTCGGTTCTACCAGCGCGAGGGACTTCTGCAACCAGCAGCGAGGGTTGGGCGTACAAAGGAATTTGGACCCGACCACCTTGCTCGCATCGAGCGCATTCGCGAACTGCAGACCAAGCGATTCTCGCTCGCGGCCATTCGAGCTTTACTCGATGCAGATCGAGGAGCCGATCTTGTAGAGGAGGTATTCGCAGGCGATATAGGAGTCTCGTATACCCTCGAGGAACTCATTCAGAAGAGCGGGATCAACGAGAAGACCGTTGCGGTTCTTCAAAGCGAACGCTTACTGAGGGACCCAGCAGAGTTCGGGCAGAGTGCTTACGACGCCAACGACCTCGACATGATTCGCGCTGTCGGAGAACTAAGCCGCCTTGGTATCCCTAATCCGATCCTCATTGAGCTCGCACGTATCTATGTTGATGGCGTCGAGAGCATGCAGTCTCAGGTGGTTGAGATCTTCTCGGGTCAGGCTCCAACGTCGCTTACCCCTGAAGAGTTCGTTGAGTTTCGATCCAACGCGGATAGCGCTGCTCATAGCCTCTATCCCCTCTTCACGCGCGTTGTTGAGTACTTGCATAAACGCACCACACAGCGCCTCGCCCTCAAGGCGATCGAGTTACGTGCCGCTCTCCCCCAAACTGAGGACGAGTAGCCCCCACCAACGAACTCCACTCTGCGAGTTTCACCGGCGAATAGCAGCCAACCCGTACCCCTCGAGCCTTATGCTCCAGAGGCGCTAGACAGAGCAATCCAGACGAGATAGACCCGCCAGCAAGCGAGAGCAGAACCGGAGTCAGCCGTGAATACAGATTTTGAGACCCTCGGGTACGAAGAACGCGATGGCGTTGCTTGGGTCACGCTAAACCGACCAGATCGACTCAATGCGTTCAACAACACAATGCAGCGAGAGCTTAAGAGTCTCTGGCGAGGGCTTCGCCGCCATGACGATGTGAGGTGCATTGTTCTAACAGGCTCTGGCGATAGAGCGTTCTGCACCGGGATTGACAGAACCGAGCAGATGGGTTCTGAGAGCGTTGCAACTAATGACGAAGATGCAATCGGTGCGGGCGATCAAACACCGTTCATGTTCAACGACCCAGGCGACAATATTGGCCCTAAATCTTGCGACCTCTGGAAGCCAGTCATCGCAGCGGTAAACGGAATGGCATGTGGAGGCGCTTTCTACATGCTCGGCGAGGTTGAGTTCATTATCGCTGCAGACCACGCGACATTCTTTGACCCACACGTCACCTACGGAATGACTGCAGCCTTCGAGCCCATGCACATGGCCGGCATCACTCCATTCGGCGACATCATGCGCATGTCGTTGCTAGGCAATTACGAGCGCCTCTCTGCTGCGCGAGCCCTTGAGGTCGGGATGGTGAGTGAGGTTGTCCCTGGGGCCGAACTCCACGAACGCGCCGACTGGGCAGCGCGCATTATCGCCTCCCAACCTCCCCTAGCGATTCAGGGAACGGTTAGATCAATCTGGGCGGCGCGCGAGATGGGGCCGAGCCAAGCGCTACGTCTTGGGTATGCGTACGTCGGTCTCGGCACAAACGCAGAATCACTCGCCGAGGGGCAGCGCACCTTTGAGTCGGGGCAGCGCATCGAATGGCGACTTCGCTAAATAGATCTATTAATCAAGGCTAAGGATGGCGCACCGTATCGCTGCGCACGCGAGACGGCGCCCGGGCGATATCGCCGAGCGCCGCTCTAAATAATTCTTACTCCGGTCCGCTCCAGCCGAATAGGCGGAAATCTGACCGGTGCTCTAACCAGTACTCTGGCTCTGAGCAGTTAAGGCTCACTGCGTTAGTTAGGCGAGCATGTACTTGAAGATTGCTAACTGAGCCACAAGGTAGACACAACCGGTAATGATTGCGTTGCGGTGTGTGTCGTAGATGATTCGCGTCTTGCCTGGTCCCTTGCCAAATACGCCAAGTGCGTTGAGCTCGAAGAGTATCCAGATCACTCCTGTGATGGCCCAGTATGCGCCGCGCTCTCCACCTGTCAGCACTACGCCCTTCGTGTAAGCAAAGTGCCCTGTACCGACCATGAGGGCAAGCATTGGGAGGGAGTAGATGGCATTCTGGCGTGAAGCAAGAAGCGCTGCTCGCCCTGCACCAGCGGCCGCCGGGTCTGCCTCGCCACCTGCCTGTACGTTGCGGGCGTTAGCGATAACAACCTTCTGGTTTCTCCAGATGATTCCCCACACATTTACGAACATCGTTAGGGCAAGAAGAACACTTGTTGAGATCGCTATACCAGCCGGGCTCTTGAAGTACGCAGAGTCATTCTGCTGGACTCCAAGTAGCGCTAGACCGCTCACCACGGTAGCGACCGCTGCCCAACGGAACCACCAGAGTGCGCGACTGGCGAGTTTGTCAATAGCATTATTGCGAGCCGCCGCCTCCATCTCACCAAAGGCAGGCACCTGCACGAAGTTGAAGTAGTAGAGCAATCCGATCCATGCGATACCAACAACTACGTGGATGTAGCGAAAGAGCCATTGGACTCCAGCGTTGGTAAAGAGTTCGATTGAGTTTGCAAGCGTCATGGGCCTTGGCCTCCTGGAATAGCTGTGATGTCTCTGAGTCTCAGAACAGCCTGAAACTAACACTCGAAGGCCCAGTTTCTGTGGATTGTTGGGTAAGGAGGCGCCCATACCCGAGAGAGACAATCCGCCGTTAGGTCCACTCTCGCCAGGGAGTTGCCATTACGGTGCGAGAATGAATCTTGTCAACGACCCGGGCGTTAGACCCGAACCTATTTGGGTCGACTCAGACGCAGCCCTTGACCTAGCCGTCGAGCAACTCCTCAAATGTGAGCGTTACGCACTCGATACCGAGTTCCAAGGCGAACGGTCCTACTGGCCAACGCTCGCTCTCCTTCAAATCTCAGACGGATCTCAGATTTGGCTTATCGATCCACTTGCCTGCGATGTCTCGCGGCTCGCGGCGGTATTTGACGGCCCCGGGATAATGCTTGCGCACGCTGCGCGTCAGGATTTAGAGATCATGCGTCGCGAGGTTGGGACTCTTCCCTCCGCTCTAGTCGACACTCAGATTGCTGCTGCATTCGCCGGCGCTGGCAATCAATCTCTCCTCTCCCTATGCAAGCGCCATCTGAATGTTGTAATTGAGAAAGGTGATCGATTAACGGATTGGACTGCACGCCCACTGCGCGAGTCGGCACGCCTCTACGCTGCATCTGATGTCGCACATCTGCATGCCTTGGCGGATGAATTGCGCAGTGAAATTGGTGAGGAGCGATGGGGCTGGGCACTCGACGAGTGCGAGGCATCACGCACCCCTCCGGAACAAGCTGATGTGAATAGCGCTTGGTGGCGAGTGCGTGGATCCCGCGCGCTTCGCGGAGACCGTGCCCGAGTTGCTCAAACACTCTGCGCCTGGCGCGAGGAGACTGCACGCAGCCGCAATGTTCCACCGCGAACGATTATCGGAGATCTAGGACTCGACAGCATTATTTCGCGAATGCCGCGCTCCAAGGCTGACCTCGATGGCTGTCGAGGAGTCCCGAATGACCCTCGAAGCGTCGCAGCCATTCTCGACTCCATCGCAACGGGGCTCGCTATGGACCCTAAAGAACTCAGCACACCACCAGAAGACTCCGACGACCGCGGACTTGCCTCAGCGGTGATACTCGCCGGAGCAATCGTGAGCCAGAGAGCACGCAACTTAGGGCTCGACCCGGCGATGGTTGCAGCGCGCGCTGATATCACGGCGATTGTCGCCGGACGCAAGGGGCGCCTAGACGAAGGCTGGCGAGAGCAGGTAGTAGGCGACCTGGTCCATAGACTCCTCGCAGGCGAGATCACACTTCGCCTCGCCGACTCAGGGCGCACACTTGTGATTGAGGGCGATTGAGTCACCTAGACTTAGCCACACAGAGAACACCTCTAAACACACCCCTGAACGCTTGCCTCTTCCAACCTTCACCACAGGAGCACTAAATAATGTCGGAACTCAATTTCTACACAGCAGGATCTACCCTCGACGCCAAGTCAGCGTTAGATGTAGAGGCGCTCGAGACCATCTACCGTCTTGAGATGAGCGGAGAGCATTTCTACAATTTGCTTGCCGATCGCGTTGGAAATGAAGAGGCAGCCGACCTTCTCCGTAAGAACGCCGTCGAGGAGCGCGGACATGCTCGCAGAATCGCACGCGCGCTGAGCATTAAGACCGGCACAGAGTGGGTACCCACCGCTGAGCAGGAGATTCTTCTCGATGCCCCCATGCCAGACTCGATAGATGCACCTTTATTTCTAGCGGTCGTTAAGGGCGAGATAGATGGCGATGCGGGATACCAGCACTGGGCCGACCTAGAGACGAATGAAGATATTGCACGCCTTCTCCGCCTCAACGGCAGGGAAGAGACCGTTCATGCAGGCAGAGCTCAGCAGGTCTACGAGATTCTCTCGAGATAATCCTCACAGTTGAGGCTCTCGACGAGATTCATCCTCTCGCTCTAAAAATCTAGAGGTGGTGGCGGGAATTGAACCCGCGTCCAGGGTTTTGCAAACCCTTGCCTGAACCACTCGGCTACACCACCGTGCTTTTAATACTTCTCCCTTTCAATACTTCTCTCGAATCAAAAGACGCGAGCGGTGAGGCTACCCGAGACCGGTGGTGCAACAACCGTCGAAGGTAGACGTTGTAACCAAGTTTCTGCGATGATTCCACGGTGACCCCCCGAAGCAGCAGCGACCAGTCTCTTCTTCTACCTATCGCAGAGCCAGATTTCTATGCCGGAGACCCATTTCCGCACCTAGCGAGGCTCAGGGCCGAGGCACCTCTTGCATGGCTTGAAGACCCGGGGTGCTGGATCGCATCAAGGCATGAGGATATCCTGCGCATATCTCGCGATCCTGAGACCTTTATCTCCTCTAAAGGGATACTCCTAATGGATATCGGGCGCGACCTCCCCGAGATTCCAGGTGCGCTTCTTTATGTCGACCCGCCGGAGCACGCGCGCTATCGAAAATTAGTCAACCCCGGTTTCTCGACAGCGCGAATTAGAACCCTCGAGGAGAGCATCCGCGTAAGAGCACGAAGCCTGCTCAGCGAGATAAAGAATGGCGAGATTACAGACTTCGTCCAGAGTGTCGCTCTCCCATTTCCCCTATTGGTAATCGCAGACCTGCTCGGCGTACCTGGAGAGGATTGGCCACGTTTTGCAGTCTGGACAGATCTAATGATCGCTGCTGCTAGCGGAATCACCCCAGAGTCCGAGGCCGCACTCATAGAAATGGCGACATACTTTCTGGATCTCGTCGCCGAGCGTCGCAGCAACCCGAGCGACGACCTCGTATCGATGCTCTGCAATATCGAGGTCGATGGCGAGCGCCTCGATGATGCCGAACTAATGATGTTTTATGGGCAGCTACTTGTGGCTGGTAATGAGACCACCCGCAACCTTGTTAGCGGAACATTTGTTGCTTTGAGTGAGCACCCTGAGCAGTGGAGCGCATTACGAGCCGATCCAAGTGCAATCCCAACGGCAGTTGAGGAGGCCCTGCGCTGGACCACGCCGGTGATCTCCTTTATGAGAACCGCTACAAGAGATATTGAACTAAACGGTGCGGATATTCGATCGGGTGACCCCGTGTTGATGCTCTACTCATCAGCGAACCGAGACGAAACAGTATTCGGTGACTCAGCCGAGGATTTCGATATCACTCGCAGCCCGAATCCACATGTCTCTCTTGGATTTGGCGAGCATTTCTGCCTCGGCGCTGTGCTTGCTCGCCTCGAAGCGAGGATCATTCTTGAGGAAGCAGCATCGGCCTTTACCAAGATCGAGCCTGCAGGAGAAGTCGAGCGCCTCGCCTCCGGAGTAATCGCAGGGGTTGTATCCGCGCCGCTTCGACTAACTCGCTAACCAGTGAGCAGGCGAGGAGCTTGTACTTCTAAGCGGTGTGGCTCTCAAGTCCTCGTAACGCTCTTGGTTCCTTTGAATTAGAGATCTGCCTAGATCCGTCTGCACCGACTGCCTGCAGGAATTCCCCTAGGTGAGCAACGACCTCTTGCAGTTCGCCAACCCGGCGCCTTGACCTGACAAGGCGTAGCCGAGCTCCGTCAAGTTGATTCAATGCCGCCTCTAATTGCGTCTCAAGCATCTCAACAGGGTCCGCTTGGGATGAACCGGAGACCACTCCTGCGAGTATCGGCTCCAAGGACTCAAGTGCTAAATACGCTTTGCTATTAGGTGTTTTGTCTCTTGCGAAAGATGGATCTGATGGATGCATTGCTCCCCCTCCGCAATACCCGAGGCGGGTATCGCTTCCGCTTAAAACGAATCATGCACCCAAATAGTTCCGATTAGCAAGCATCTTTTAAGCGAATTTTTAGCGACAAACACGTTAAGTGATTTGCTACCGAGTGGTAACAAAAAAGGCTATGAAAAAGGGGTCTTGTTTGACTATCAGTGAGACTCGAGAACCTCGTCACCGATTCGTCCTGAGTACTTGACTCGATCTGGCGGCTGTCGGAGGTCTTTTACGATCCCCACGAGGCTGAGCAACTTGAGGATGTAGTAGGTGGTGTCGATCTCCCACCAGAAGAACCCTTGACGAGCGCTTGCCTGGTAATGGTGGTGGTTATTGTGCCAACCCTCTCCTCCAGTTAGAAGCGCAACGAGCATTGAGTTGCGGCTCGTGTCGTCGGTCTCATAGCGACGACGTCCGTAGACATGAGCGAGGGAGTTAACAAGGAACGTCGTGTGCCAGAGCAGAACCGTTGAGGCAAAGAACCCAAGTACCAATCCGCTCCACCCACCAATGAGGTAGCAAGTGATACCGAGGGTCCATGGCGCAATCCAGTCACGCTTATCGATGAAGACGAGCTCTGGGTACTTTCCGAAATCGCGAATTCGATCCGCGTCGTAGGCCTTGAATTTGTCGGCCAGAATCCATCCCACATGACTCCACCAGAAGCCTTTGCGGGGGGAGTGCACGTCACGCTCAGTATCTGAAAACTGGTGATGGTTGCGGTGATGGGCTGCCCACCAGAGCACACCTTTCTGGGCCGAGGTCTCTGCCCCAAAGGCCATGATGAACTGTGGAACCCTCGCAAGCTTGTAGGACTTATGTGAGAAATATCGGTGGTAACCAGCGGTCACGAAGAACATGCGCCCAAAGTAGGTGACCAAGAAGAGCACGACTGCGGTGGTACTGATCCCCGTAAAAATGAGGGTTATAGGTAGAAAGTGCAGTAAAAGAAAGGGAATCGACTGTGGCCAGTTAACTCTTTCATCGGGGGTGCGGACTAGGTGAGTTGGCTTTGGGTACTTATGCATGTTCGTCAGCCTACCTACTGGTAGGTAGGGAAATGGAGGCGGGGAGGTAAATTTTTGGGGCTCCACACGCCTCCGCATCCCCATCCGTTAGATGAAGCTTAAGAATGTGAAGATGGGGAGCGTGGCTAAATATCGAGGAATCCTGCTTGACTTTTATGGAACCCTGGCTCGGGCGACAAAATGGTTCTCCTTAGAGCAGGCACTTGCAGAGCATGGTTATGTCATCGACCCTGAGATCCGCGATAGGTGGTTCAACGACGGCATCGACGGCGACGACCACGAGGCAGCATCGCAGAGCAGGGACCACTACGTGAAGTGGCAGTTGGAGCGCACCTACTCAATGCTCTCAGAGTCAGATGTTCACCCGGACGAGCACGCGACTATCGCCGAGAAGTTACGCATTGGAGCCGCCACTCGGGTCATTGAGGCCTACGACGAGGTGCCAGGCGTACTAGCCCAACTCCGAGCGGAGGGCCTCAAGCTTGTTGTCTGCTCCAACTGGGATTGGGACCTCGCCGAGGCAGTTGAAGAGTCTGGACTTAGCGATGCCGTCGATCTTCTTGTCTCCTCTGCATGGGTAGGGGTGAGAAAACCAAACCCACGTATCTATTCACATACTCTTGCCAAGGCGGGCCTTGATCCTGAGGATGTGCTCTTCGTCGGCGACACTTGGGGGGCCGATGTTGAGGGGCCTCTCGCAGCTGGAATGACTCCCATGTACCTGCGTCGCGCGGGGCATTGGGCCGATGCAACATGCCCTCACGATGAGCCACGAGGGCGCGGCGTAACCGTTGCTCCAGACTTAAGCTCCATCCTTAGCCTTATTTAATAGGCTAATTTAATCTGCTCTTTAGCACTCTGCGCGCTCGCAACCTAGAGGCGTTATCGTGGGGCGCAACTCGACAAAGGAGCAGCATGACCACTACTGAGAGCATCGCCACCAAAGGCCAGACCCCCGCGCGCAACGAGGCTTCACCTTTGAGTCCGCGCTCAACCCCCGATCTCGACGCTCCGGCTCTCTTAGCAGAGCTCCGCACCACATTCGCTAGCGGCACCACCAAGAGCATTGCCTGGCGCAAGGGGCAACTAAAGGCACTTCGCAGAATGCTCGTCGAGCGTGAAGACGATTTTTTAAGCGCCCTAGCGAGCGACCTCGGTAAGCCAAATATTGAGGCTTTCGTTACAGAGATCGCGTTTGTGCTCACAGAGATTGCTGTTGCGCTAAAGAACCTAGACCGCTGGGTTCGCCCAGAGAAGGTTCGCATTCCAGCAACGCAACTCCCCGGCAAGGGGCGCATCTATCGCGACCCGCTAGGCGTCGTGCTTGTAATCGGCCCTTGGAACTACCCGGTGCAGTTATTACTAGCCCCGATCGTTGGAGCCATCGCCGCAGGAAACTGTGTAGTGCTAAAACCCTCAGAGGTCTCCCCCACCGTCTCAGCAACTCTCGCAGCACTCATTCCTCAGTATCTAGACAACTCCGCTCTGCGCGTTGTAGAGGGAGCCATCCCAGAGACAACCGCTCTCCTGGCTCAACGCTGGGATCACATCTTTTACACAGGCCACGGCAGCACCGGTCGCATCGTGATGGCTGCAGCCGCTAAGAATCTCACACCGGTCACCCTTGAGCTAGGCGGTAAAAGCCCTACCTATGTAGATGCATCAGCCAATCTCACTGTTGCTGCTAAGCGAATCGCCTGGGGCAAATTTTTAAACGCCGGGCAGACCTGCGTTGCCCCCGATTATGTATTGGTGCACCGCAGCGTAGAGGCAGATTTCCTGACGAAGCTTCGGGAGGCTGTTACGCAGATGTATGGAGTCAATACCCAGGAGACTCCAGATTTCGCACGCATCGTTGATGCGCGCCACTTCGTCCGCGTCTCTGCACTGCTAGATGGCGAAGGCGCAGGCACTCCGTATTTTGGAGGCGAGCGTGATGCAAGTGACTGCTTCATCGCCCCAACCGTTCTTGTAGGGACCGACCCCGAATCAAAAGTAATGCAGGACGAGATTTTCGGCCCGCTGCTCCCGGTTCTTGCAGTTGATGGAGTCGAAGAGGCAATAACGTTCATAAACAATCGCGACAAGCCACTTGCGCTCTATGTATTTGCCGAGGAGAAACAAGTAGCCGAGCGCGTGCTTAACAGCACCTCCTCTGGTGGGGCCTGCATCAATGGCACCCTCTTTCAGCTAGTGCCGCCAACTCTCCCATTTGGTGGAGTTGGAGAATCTGGGCAAGGCGCATACCACGGCAGGTCAACATTCGAGACTTTTAGTCATCGCAAGAGCGTCCTCAAGAAAACAACGCGCCTAGATCCACCTATTGCGTACCCGCCATATACAGAGCGCAAGAAGAAAATCCTGCGGCGTTTTATTTAACCGCTATTTAAGCC
>JBAXPT010000058.1:0-10407 GCA_037132095.1 Actinomycetes bacterium | reverse complement strand
CGGCGATCCGGCTGAGTTACGACTAGCGCTACATCGTTGCCAGCAGCAACTAGAGCCTGAAGCGCTGGTACGGCATCACTTGGGGTTCCGAAATAGACGATACGCAACGAGTCCGGCTCTCAGCCGAACGGATTCGCCGGCGCTGGAGTAACCAACTCGCGCTCATGGAGTAACCGCATTATGTGCTTGCGCTGCTCTTTATCGACTCTGTCAATAGCGAGGACTCCATCGAGATGATCGAGCTCGTGCTGGAACATGCGACCCATGTAGTCGTCGGCCTCCATGAAGAACTCATTGCCGTCGATGTCAAGCGCTCTGAGAGTTACAAACTCGGGGCGAACAATCGTGAATCCGATATCGGGGATCGAGAGGCACCCCTCAGTCCACTCACACTCGCCGCGCTCCTCAACGATCTCAGGATTAATTGCTACGAGCGCTGTCTCTGAGTCGTCGTCGTGAAAAACAAAATATCGCTTTGTGATCCCGACTTGTGGTGCTGCGAGGCCACCACCAGGAGCGTCATACATTGTCTTGACCATTACCTCGACGCTCGATGCAAGCGCACCGTCAATATCAGTTACATCATCGGAGCGTTCACGCAGTACAGGGTCGCCGATCTGACGAATTGAGAAGGTGGTCATATCCCCAAGGATACCAGCGAGGCCATCCAAGCTCGGCACAGCAATACCTCAGACTCGTGCTGGGTCAACCTCAACGCGCATGCGCCCTAGGGCACGCGCCCCTGCGTTTACAGCCAGAAGCGCCCCCGCGAGCGCCTCAGAATCAGGGCATCGAACAAGGCACTCGAATGATGCGCCGCTCGCCACCGGGCCAAGGACCGTGACGCCAGGGAAGGTGCGCAGCATGTTCGCGGCATAGGCCACCGCCTCCTCCACGCCGCGCAGCTGCGCCAATGCTCCAAAAGGAGGATAACGAAGAGACTCGCGCCGTTTTGTCTCTGAAACCCAAGCAATCGATGGATCTGCTTCACTCACGGCCCGAATTACATCATGCTCTGGCAGGCGCGTCTGCAGAAGTAAGCGCCTTCCCTCTGCCCGGGGACCCAAGAGGCGTGCGGAGCGCGCAAGCAACGTCGCAGCCTGCTCAGCCGCCCTATGACGCGGCGCCAATAACTCTTGATCGAGATCTAGGAACGCAACTAGCCCTACCGGTCGATCATGTGGTGCACGATGTAGCACAGCCTCCGTGCCGACGAGGACATCTGCGTCTCTGAGTGCAGCTAGGTCAACGTCGGTGGATGCATCGACATCCAACACGGTTGAGCGTGGAAGAAGCGCCGCTAGATCATCGCGTATCCGACTAACACCGCTACGCAGAACGCTCAGTCGCGTACTCCCACAACCAGCGCAGAGCCATGCGCGCGCAGTGGAGCAGACGGGGCACAGAAGCGACCGCGAAACCTCAGTAGCACTCGAATCAGTGGAGACCGCACTGGTCTCGCCAGACTGCGCCTCTACAACTGCAGCTCCGCAGCCCTCACAGCGTGCCAATTCGCGACACGCTCCGCATGCGAGCAATCGAGCCCTGCCCTTGCGATTCATTACTAGAAGTGCCCGCTCGCCAGCGTCTACGCATTTGTGCAGAGACCGTGCGAGCGCTTCGGTAAGAAGCCCCTGCCCTGGCGCCTCATCCCGCAGGTCCACAACCTCAACGCGAGCCCACCCCGCCAGCTCATCTGAGTGATCTGGGCGCTCCACGGACCCAACCAACGAGACTGCGATAGCGCTTGGGATAGCCGCTACGAGCGTGCAGGCGACACCACAGCGTCGAGCCCGCTCAATCGCTACATCTCGGGCATGCCAAGTTGGCGATCTCTCCTCCTGCAGAGCGTCATCAGACTCGTCGAGAACAATCATCGCTGCAAGATCTGGAACCGGAGCCCATACCGCCCCTCTGCCGCCGACGATCACGCAGTTACCGTTTCGAGCCTCTGACCATGCAAGTGTGCGCTCAGCCGCTGTGCGAGTTGCATGCATCACATGAACCACGCGCCCTGCGCGCGTTAAGTATTTGATGAGACTATTCAGGCGACCAACATCTGGGACTATCACGATGCTCGATCCCGATGCGGGGAGCAGTCCATCTATGAGCGGGCGTCGGTCCATCGAAGGGGGCCACGCAATTACACGAAGCCTCGACTCGCTCGAGCCTTGACTCGCCGACTCGCCAGCGCTACTAACTGAGGGAACTACAGCATTAGGAGCTAGAGCATTAGGAACTAGAGCATTAGGAACTACAGCGTTGGGAGGGGAAGCCGAGCCAAAGAAAGAGACATCTGGACCGATCCAGCGGTGAGCGGCCCAGCGACCTAGTTCAAGAATCTCTGGCGGAGGACCGGCCCCGACGACCTTCAATAATGGGAGTATTCGAGAAATCTCAGTCTCAGGCTCAACAAAATCCTCAACAACCCATCCGCGAACACGCCTACCGTGAAGCGGAATCCGCACGATGGCCCCAACCGAGATCTGATGCGCGAGCGCGTCAGGTACTAGGTAATCAAATGACCGGTCTATCGCCGGTAGGTCCGGGCGGACCCGGACCACACGCAGCGTCATCTCTTGTTACCTCTACGCGAGGCTCTCCGCAGCAGCCCGCAATGCATCCGCCTGGCTTGTGCTCTCCCATGTGAAGTCAGGGTCAGGGCGACCGAAGTGACCGTAGGCCGCGGTCTTGCGGTAAATCGGGCGACGAAGGTTGAGTCGCTCAATCAAAGCAGCCGGTCTCAGGTCGAAGTGCTCCTTGATAAGTGCCGGGATGAGATCAGGGTCGATCTCAGAGGTGCCGAAGGTCTCGACCATTACTGAGACAGGGTGGGCAACTCCGATTGCATACGCAACCTGCACCTCACAGCGAGAGGCGATACCTGCAGCAACAATGTTCTTCGCTGCATGGCGAACGGCGTAAGCGGCGGAGCGGTCAACCTTTGTTGGGTCCTTGCCGGAGAAAGCACCTCCACCATGACGGGCCATGCCGCCGTAGGTGTCCACGATGATCTTTCGGCCGGTAAGGCCACAGTCAGCGTGTGGTCCACCTAACTCAAAGTTTCCAGTCGGGTTGCAGAGAACCTCAAAGTCGTCATCTGCAAACTGCTCAGGAATCAGTGGTCGAATCACATGCTCGATTAAGTCGGGCTTGATCATGGTGTCGATGTCGATACCAGGTGCATGTTGAGTTGAGATAAGTACCGTGCGCAGGCGCTTGGGTAG
This sequence comes from Actinomycetes bacterium, assembly GCA_037132095.1. GTDB lineage: Bacteria > Actinomycetota > Acidimicrobiia > IMCC26256 > IMCC26256 > IMCC26256. The sequence goes on along the minus strand of JBAXPT010000058.1, from coordinate 7,180 downwards.
ACCATTCTCGTAATCAATGGTGACTTGGGTCTTGCCATCTGGGCGCAGGTAGCCGAGCACCCCAGACTTTCGAACCTCAGCGAGGCGGTGTGCAAAGCGATGCGCCAACCAAATGGGCATCGGCATTAGATCGTCAGTATCAGTGCAGGCGTAGCCAAACATCATTCCCTGGTCGCCAGCCCCGACCTCGTCGAAGTGATCGCCGGTACCAGCGCGCTGCTCCATTGCCTTGTCGACACCCATTGCGATATCCGGAGACTGCTCGTCGATGGAGGTGATGACACCACAGGTGTTGCCATCGAAGCCGTATGACTCGCGGTCGTAGCCAATGCTGCGAACCGTGTCACGCACAACACGAGGAATATCAACATACGCCTTCGTGGTGATCTCACCCGCAACCACAACTAGCCCTGTCGTGCACATGGTCTCGCATGCAACGCGACTCTCCGGGTCCTGCTCAAAGATCGCATCAAGTACCGCATCTGAGATCTGGTCCGACATCTTGTCCGGGTGGCCCTCAGTTACTGACTCGGATGTGAAGGTAAACGAGTTCACTGGCTCTCCCTATTGTTTGCTCTCCCGAGGCGGACCGCAACGCGGTCCAGGATCACCTCGGCGAGGGACATCTTGCTCATTAATGGGGTCTTGGTGTGGGATCCCATGCTGTCTAATAGAATGGCACGGTTTGTAGGTACCTCGAAACCAGCCTCTGGGTCTGAGACGTCATTGGCGACCATGATGTCGACCCGCTTCGACTCCATCTTGGAGCGGGCATACTCCTCAAGGTTCTCAGTCTCAGCGGCGAACCCAACAAGTATCTGGTGGGTCTTTCGTGCGCCTAGTCCGCTCAAGATATCTGGGGTCGGCTCAAGAATTATCTCTGGGGCGCCTGAGTGTTTCTTGATCTTCTCCGGGGCTACTACCTTCGGGCGAAAATCCGCTACTGCAGCAGCCATCACAACGACAGAGGCCTCCGAGAATCTTTCATCTACCGCGAGACGCATCTCCTCCGCAGTTGTGACAGAGACAACCTCGATACCCGCTCCGACTGGGATACTCGATGTGGTGATCAAGGTGACGGCTGCGCCACGAGTACTGGCCACCTGCGCAATTGCGTGCCCCATCTTTCCAGAGGAGCGGTTGCCGATAAAACGCACCGGATCAATGGCCTCGCGAGTACCGCCTGCGGTTACGACAATACGAAGGCCCGATAGGTCACGCCCACGCGAGAGAATCTCCTCTGCCGCAGCGATAATTCGAGAAGGGTCAGCAAGGCGACCCTCGCCCTCATCCCCACCAGCGAGTCGCCCACTCTCAGGTTCGCAGACGAATACTCCACGGCGACGAAGAGTTGCAAGATTCTCTTGGACGGAGGGGTGCTCCCACATCTCGGTATGCATTGCAGGTGCAACCAACACTGGGGCACGCGTAGCTAGGAGCGTTGCAGTGAGGAGGTCATCGGCGAGCCCTGCGGCCTGTTTTGCAAGGATATTCGCAGTTGCGGGAGCTATAACGATGAGATCAGCGCTCTGTCCAAGGCGAGTGTGGGGAATCGTCTCGCCACCTTCATGGAGTGAAGTACGCGCTGGTTCCGAGGCGAGAGCAGAGAAAGTAACCGCACCTACAAATCTCAGTGCGTCTTCAGTTAGGACAGGCGAGACGAACGCTCCGGCATCAACCATGCGGCGACAGATCTCGACAGCCTTATACGCCGCAATCCCCGCAGATACACCTAGGACGATGCGTCGCCCTGCCAGCGGCGATATGCCGCCTGACTCGAGCATTTCGCTAGCCGGCGTCGGGCCCGGGCTCGTCAGCAACAACTGAGAGCGCCTCGATGGCTGCAACAATTTCGTCAGCCTCTTGCTCATCTGGGGAGGTAACAACCTTTAGCTCGCCCTGAATAATCTTTCCCTCGCGGATCTCCTCCATAGCAATGGAGAGTGGCTTGCGCGACACGGAGGTGACCTGAGGGGGAACGATCTTGCCGAGCCCCTCTCCAAGGTGGCCGTAGTAGTCATTAATCTCGCGCGCACGCATTGCGGAGAGGGTTACAAGAGTAAACTTGGACTCCACTTTGTCGAGGAGTGACTCAAGTCGCGGCTCCATTAAGTTGTCTCTGCGGTCGGCCATAGCGAGCCTCTCTAGGCGGGGTAGCTGATGCAATCCGATGTATCACCGGCTGCTTGGTTTTAGGGCTGTGTCTGGTTCTATATCTGGGTCTATATCTGGATCTGGGGTCTTGCGGTATTACTTAAGTCTTGGTACTGACTTGCTCTGGAAATAATTGCTCAAGAGTCCTCGGAGTTTGAGGCCTCAGAACGACGGGCCTTAAGGATAGCAGCCACCTCACGGGCTGCTACCTCTGAGTCTCGATTAGTCACGACATTATCGAAACGGCTTGCTAGGCCCTCCTCAACCTCGGCCTGGGCAAGGCGGGTCTCGATAGCAGCCTGCTGCGCCGAATCCCCCTCGGCCCGCCCCTCTAAGCGCCTTCTCTGCTCCGCTCGGTTTGGCGGGCGCAGGAATATAAGCAGAGCATCCGGGAATTTCTCCCTCACGGCGAGGGCGCCCTGGACGTCGATCTCAAGCAGCACATCGTTTCCTGCGGCGAGTCTCTCCTCCACAGGCTGGGTCGGGGTGCCCTTCAGATCTCCGTAGACCTCGAACCACTCGAGGAATCCGTCCTCTTTGCGAATGCGCAGGAACTCCTTGCGGGCCATAAAGAAGTAGTCGACGCCCTCAACCTCTTCGGCTCGTTTGGCGCGAGTGGTAGCAGAGACGGATACCCAGAGAGATGGATCACGCGCTACCAAGGCCCGGACAACGGTGCCTTTCCCTACGCCACTTGGGCCAGCTATAACAATTAAGAATGCCAAGACTGCTCCGTTACTTCTGTGACTTCTCAGGGAAGATTGCTAGGAGCGCCAATCGCTGCTTAGGGCCGAGACCTCTCAGGCGGCGATTCTCGGCGATCTCAAGATCAGCCATCGTACGACGTGCCAGTACCTTCCCCACTCCAGGGAGAGACTCAAGAGCGCTTACAACTTTTAGTTTTGCAACAATTTCATCTGTATCTGATCGCTCAAATAACTCTGCGAGCGTAATGCGATGAAGTTTTAAGAGCATCTTGACCTCGGCGCGCACACGTCGCGCCTCACCTGCTTTTACAAGTGCGGCACTGCGCTGCTCATCGGTGAGGGTTGGGGGATTACTCAACTAAGGGCCTCTCGAATACTGAAGGATGAAAATAAATGGAGAAAGAGGGTCTGATCATACAAGGCACCCCTGAGACTTTCGAAGGCGGGGAATTAACTCGCCCGAATGAAGGCGCTAGCCAATCACCGCGAATACCTCTGCAGCCACCAGACCCGCGGCCTCCTCAGGATTTGAAGCGCCGGTTACTGCACGCCCAACTACAAGCCAAGTGGCGCCGGATGCAATCGTCGCACCCGGGGTGCCGACTCGCTGCTGATCATGTAGATCTCCTCCAGCGAGGCGAATTCCAGGAACCATCGCCTTCATACCTCTCCCCGCGGCACTATCTGTCTCTAAGGCGCTGCAGACGACACCATCGCATCCGCCCTCAACCGCATAACCGAGTCGAGTTGCGAAGGCAGAGGCATCCGACTCCGATGTTAGGACCGTAACCGCAAGAGTGATTGGGGAGGGAGCAGAGACATCGGCGGCACCCTCATTGGCGCCGTTTACGAATGCCTTTAGCATCTCAACTCCACCGGCTCCGTGGGCGTTGATGATCTCTACGCCATGGCGTGCATGCGCGCGGGCTGCTCGCTCAACGGTATTTGGAATGTCGTGGAGTTTTAGATCACAGAAAACGGCCATACCTAGTTCATGCATCCGCTCAATCGCCTCGGGGCCTGCCTCAGCGAATAGCTCATGCCCAACCTTTGCGATACCGAACCATGGAGCGAGGCGCTTGGCCACCGCCACTGCGGCGGATAGATCGCCGACGTCGAGGGGCAGCACAAGGCGCGAGCGAACTGACTCTGGAGCGCCACTTGCGAAATCATTCATCTTGTCTCCAACGATCCGGTTAGGTCACTCACACGTGCTACACCGTGGCCTGCGCACCACTCAAGTAACTCATCGAGAATACGGAGCGAGGCTCGCGGCTCTCTAAATGTTGCGGTGCCGACCCCTACTGCACTTGCTCCCGCCATCATCATCTCCACCGCGTCGCGCCCTGTTGAGATACCACCAGTACCGATGACTGGAACACCGGGTAACGCCTGAGTCACGTCGTAGACAGCACGCAGCGCTACTGGTTTGATGGCGGCTCCAGAGAGTCCCCCACGACCCGCACCAAGCACAGGTCGACGCGACTCAGCATCTATCGAGAACCCGAGAAGAGTATTTATAAGCGTCAGCACATCGGCTCCAGCCTCTACAGCGGCCGCAGCTATCTCAGGTAATTCATCTGTATTAGGCGAGAGTTTCGCTAGGACTGGTATCCCGAGTTTGGCTGCTACTACTGCATCTACTACCGCTGAGGTTGCCTCTACGGAGTGCGCAAAGATGCGCGACCTATCCTCAAGGTTGGGGCATGAGACGTTTACCTCTACCGCAAGTAGATCGGCGGCACAGGGAGCAAGCATCAATGCAGCCTCAGCAAATTCGTGGACGTTGCGCCCCCAGACTGAGACGATGACCTCAGCACCTATCGCCTTGAGAGCCGGTAGATCCTCCGCTATCCACCGCTCAACTCCCGGGCCCTGTAGCCCAACAGAGTTGAGCATTCCGGCCGCTGCGGGGTGGAGTCTCGGTGCAGGATTACCCTCCCACTCATATGGTGCGAGCGATTTAACGGTAACCGCACCGAGTCGATCGGGCGGGCAGAGCCTCGCAACCTCGTCGCCGTGCCCGAAGGTTCCTGAGGCCGCGACGATCGGCGACCTAAGGCGCAGCGCACCTAGATGTACCAATGAATCGATCGAATCAAATCTGCGGCCTCTCGAACTCATCCCTGGCCGCCTCTAGTCGATCTCACGCGTGGATTCATTGCGGCATCAAACCCCAAACTTCATTTGATTATCACGGTGATACTCCTGAAGAGATAGCACTGAGACCTCTCGAGTGGTTGACTCTGCAATCCCCGCAGCAGCAGCGAGTGTTGCGGCGACTGTCGTTAGGCATGGCACGTGGCAACGCGTTGCAGCACGTCGAATGTGATCACCATCAGCGCGCGGCCCGCGCCCGCGCGGTGTATTGACAACGAGGACAATCTCTCCAGACTCAATCAGGTCGACTGCGTCTATGCCGTCATCGTCCCCGACCTTGCCGATTACCTGCGCTACAGGTATTCCATCCTCAATCAAGGCAGCGGCTGTACCCGATGTGGCGACAATTCCGAATCCAAGCTCAGCAAAGCGATGGGCAGCGACCAATCCCTGGCGCTTATCGCGATCTGCGAGGGAGAAAAAGACAGTCCCGGAGTCTGGGAGTCGGTTACCCGCCGCGGCTTGGCTCTTCCAGAAGGCAAGCCCGAAGGATCGGTCGATCCCCATTACCTCGCCCGTGGATCGCATCTCGGGTCCGAGCACAGTATCGACCGTCGGGAAACGATTAAACGGAAGCACTGCCTCCTTTACCGAGATGTGCCCGCCATCTGAAGCCGGGCGAAGCAGCCCCTCAACTCGAAGTTCGCTCAGGCTCGCTCCAAGCATCACTCGAGCTGCAATCTTTGCAAGGGGCACCCCAGTTGCTTTACTCACGAACGGAACAGTTCGAGAGGCTCGCGGATTGGCCTCGATAATGATGACTTCACCATCTTTTACCGCGTACTGAACATTCATTAATCCGATTACACCCAATGCATCAGCAAGCCGACGCGTTGATGCCTCAATCTGAGCCACTACTTCCGCGCTCAGCGTTGGTGGTGGGATCGCACAGGCGGAGTCACCGGAGTGCACCCCTGCCTCTTCAATGTGCTCCATAACTCCACCGATGATTACCTCGCCGGTTGAGTCCCTAATCGCATCTACGTCAACCTCGATTGCGTCCTCTAAGAAGCGATCGACAAGCGCTGGGCGCTCTGCGGATAATCCACCCTCGCGACCAAGTGTTCCGAACTCAGTCAACTCCGCCATTGCAGAGCGAAGCGTCTCTTCGTCGTAGACAATCTGCATGGCACGGCCACCAAGCACATACGAAGGCCTGACAAGTACTGGAAACCCAACTTTATTAGCGATGGTGACTGCAGCATCAGCGGTAGTTGCTGTACCCCCCGCAGGCTGTGGGATCCCGATGCGATTACAGAGATCATTGAAACGCTCGCGGTCCTCGGCAAGATCAATTGATGCTGGGCTGGTCCCAAGAATTGGGACACCCGCAGCCTCCAAGGCGTGAGCGAGTTTAAGTGGCGTCTGTCCCCCTAGAGAGACGATGACACCACGCAGGTTGCCAGCGCGCGCTAGAGCGTCAGCAACATTCTGAACCCCCTCCTCGGTGAGTGGCTCGAAGAACAATCGATCGCTTGTGTCGTAGTCGGTCGAGACAGTCTCCGGGTTGCAGTTCACCATTACGGTTTCGTACCCGGCATCGGAGAGAGCAAAGGCCGCATGTACACAGCAGTAATCGAACTCAACTCCTTGACCTATCCGGTTCGGCCCACTCCCGAGGATCATTACCGCATCTCGCAAAAGCGGTGCTACTTCGTCTTCATCCTCATAGGTTCCGTAGTGATACGGGGTCTCAGCAGCGAACTCCGCTGCGCAGGTGTCAACAGTCTTATAGGTGATTACGACCCCAGCGGCTATGCGTGCAGCGCGAACCTCTCCCTGGGTCTCTCCCCAGATATAAGCAAGTTGCCCATCGCCGAATCCAAGGCGCTTCGCACGGCGCCAATCAGCGCGCGACATTGCGCTGGCTCCTCCGATCAAAGCAACTCTTGCGCGCTCATCAATGATGCGCCCGATCTCATCAAGGAACCACATATCAATTCCCGTCGCAGCATTTACGCGTTCGGGAGATGCCCCGACTCGCATCGCTGCCTCGACATAGAAAATCCGATCGGGGGTCGGGATTGCGGCGTTAGTAAGAATGACATCAAGACCAAGGGAGTCAAACTCAGACTCTCCTGCATCACAGTTGAGACCACCTCTCCCCGTCTCTAGAGACCTGAGCGCCTTCTGAAGCGACTCAGGGAAGGTTCTCCCTA
>JBAXPT010000057.1:0-10421 GCA_037132095.1 Actinomycetes bacterium | reverse complement strand
GATCTTAGAGCCACCCTAGAGTCGGTCGTAGTCGATCCAACGCGACTGGCGGGTGTGCAGGAACGACGTAGATTGCTCCGCGAACTTGGCCGCAAGTATGGAGCCAGCTGTGGTGAGATGATCGCATTCCTAGATGCCGCCCAGGTCCGATATGACGAGATTGCCTCTCATGCCGAGCGTGCCTCAGCCGCAGAGTCTGAGATCGCTAAGGCAGTCGCTTCGCAGCACAAAGCAGCAAAATTGCTCACGGAGGTGCGTAGAGAGGCCGCACTCAGGCTTGCGAGTTCAGTCGAGACACACTTAGTGCGCCTTGCAATGCCGTCAGCACGCTTTGAGGTGCAGGTCGATGAAGGTGATGAGACCGATGACGGCGGAGACCGAGTTGTATTTGCTCTTAGTGCAAATACCGGCGAGCCACTTCGACCCCTAGCTCGTGCTGCCTCTGGAGGAGAACTCTCACGATCGATGCTTGCAGTGCGCGTCGCCCTTCACTCTGCTGAGAGCAATGCTGGAGCCAAGGTCGGTGTAGTGCCACTCTTGGTCTTTGATGAAGTTGACGCTGGAATCGGCGGCGAGGCCGGCATAGCTGTTGGGCGTGAACTCGCAGACCTCGGTGGAGCAGGGCAAGTGCTCTGCGTAACTCATCTTGCCCAGGTTGCTGCCTTTGCCGATAATCAAATTGTCGTCACGAAGCGCAGTGTTGGCAAGCGAACTATTGCTACTGCTGAGGTGGTATCCGGAGAGGACCGCATCTCGGAGCTTTCGCGCATGCTCGCTGGGGTTGGCTCCTCGGAGCATGCACGAATGCACGCTCAGGAGCTCATCAACAGCGCTAGTAGTACACGCGTGAGCGCGGAGACTGGTTCTGCAGAGTGAGTATTAACCAGGTTAGTGAGGTACGTGTAACCGGTGTTGCTCGTGTTGATCGTCGGACAAAAGACCTCGCAAAGCGTTTAAAGCCAGGGGAGATCGCTGTCATTGAGCACACAGACATCGACCGCGTCGCCGCCGAGAGTCTCATCGCTACCGGCATATCAGCAGTTATAAATGTAGGGCACTCAATGTCAGGGCGTTACCCGAATAGCGGCCCCTTGAGATTGCTGCTTGCGGGTATTCCAATCCTCGATCGAGTCGATGCGAGTGTCCTTGACGATGTTAAAGAAGGTGATGTCCTCACGATCTCCGATAGCGAGATATTTAGGGCATCGCAGAGAATCGCCGTGGGTATACCAATCTCGATACCTGAGATTGAGGAGGGCATGGAGGAGGCAAGAGTAAATATCGGTGAGGAGCTGCAACGCTTCGCCGAGAATACTCTCGAGTACATAAAGCGAGAGGCCGACCTCACTTTTGAGCCCGTTCAAATTCCCCCCATCAAGGTTGATATGCGAGGTCGGCATGCCCTAGTAGTGGTGCGAGGGCACGACTATAAAGATGACTTACATGCCCTTAAGGCGTATATAAAGGAGTATCGACCCACGCTCATAGCCGTTGATGGCGGAGCGGATGCGTTACTTGAAGAAGGATTTAAGCCCGACATAATCATCGGCGATTTCGACTCTGTCTCAGAGGCGGCGCTTCGAGTCGGTGCTGATTTGGTACACCATGTTCACAGAGATGGGCGCGCACCAGGGCGCGAGAATCTTGAGATGTGGAATGTCCCATACCATGAGTTTGTAATAGACGGAACGAGCGAGGACGTCGCAATGATGCTGGCCTATGAGGCCGGCGCCACTCTTATCGTCGCAGTAGGTACGCATGCGACGATGGTTGAGTTCCTCGATAAGGGTCGTCCAGGAATGTCCTCAACCTTCCTAACGCGTCTGCGACTCGGCCCAATCCTTGTTGATGCTAAGGGCGTTAACAGGCTCTACGAAGGGCGCGTGCGTAGGCGCGACCTCTTTCTATTAGTCGCATCTGCACTCGTTGCGATGATCTCTGTAAGTATTGTCTCCGAACCTATTCGTGTATTTGCACGTGGAATCAATCTCTCCATACATGATCTTTGGTACTCGGTCTTCGGTGCGTTCTAAGCGCAAGTCAGGTAGCGAAAAATGATAAATTTTAGGTTCCATGTCGTCTCAATAGTCGCAGTATTCCTCTCGTTGGCGCTCGGAATAATGATCGGCTCGACAGTCGTTGATCGAGCCATTGTCGCATCGCTGCGTAGTCAGATCGAGCGAGTTGAGGCGAATGCTGACGCACAGCGAGCAGAGAACGCGGCGTTGAGCGAAGAGTTAGGGCTCAAAGGGGACTATGTCAATGCAACTGCTTCCTTCGCAGTCAGCGGAAGACTTCCAGCGGTCGCCTTGGCGCTTATTGCCGAGTCAAACGTTAGCGAAGACAACCTTGTTAGCTTCATTGAGTTATCAAGAAATGCTGGTTCGAGAGTCGGAGGATTCCTGCTTCTAACTGAGAAGTGGAGCGATAATTCACAGGTATCGCAGCTGCGTAGCGCAGCAGGTGTCGAAGAACGCGGAGCAAAGTTAGTTAGGGCTAGCGCATGGAGTGCTGTTGCTCAACGATTAGCGGCTGGGGTGGGTACCTCTACACAGGAAGATGTGTTGGTTCGCCTTGGTGCCGCCGGATTCATTGAGTTTAAATCCGTAGGTGATGGTGGCACAGGAGCACCAGCCTTCCCCGCGGAGTGGCCAGGTATAGGGGCTAGGGCGGTCTATGTATCGGCTCCGACTATCGGGGATATATCTCCGCAGTCTCTGCGCGTATCAGAGCGCGTATCAGCGCTTGCGCGCCAAGGCATGCTCACTGTTGCGTCCGAGAACCACGTTGATGGAGATGGAGTGCCCGCTAGAGGTCTCCTGCTCTCAAATGTTAGAGATGAATCCGCACTGCGTATCCGGATATCTTCGGTTGACAATTTTGAGTTGATTGAGGGTCGTGTCTCGGCAGCTCTCGCTGCCGCAGACTTGGCGCGTGGAGTCAACGGTAGGTATGGCTACGGTGAAGGTGCAGAGGCTGTCTCCCCGGAGTGGTGGGCTCTGTGACCCAAGCCGGAGGGTCCGGCATGCCTGATCTAGGGGAGAAACCAGATTCAGGTTCAGGATCACGCGGCACAGGAAGAGCCGCTGCTGGCATGGGCGCCGCCACCGCTCTTTCACGCGGCATCGGATTCATACGAGTACTTACTATCGCTGCGGTGCTAGGCACCACCTATTTAGGAAACGCCTATCAGTCGTCTAATGCAGTCTCAAATATTCTCTTTGAGCTATTAGCAGCAGGTGCTCTCTCTGCGGTCCTGGTCCCAACCTTTACGAATCTCTTTGCACGTAATGATCGTGAGGAGGTTGAGCGTCTATCCGGTGCGCTGCTCGGCGTTGCGTTGTTGGTACTAGGGGCAGTAGTTATCGCAGGCGAGATACTTGCTCCCCAGATTGCGCGACTCTTGACATCGGGTATTTCGGACCCAAAGATTGCCTCCGCCCAAAAAGGGCTATCGGTATTTTTACTACGTTTTATTCTCCCTCAGATTCTCCTCTACGCATTTGGTGCTGTAGCTGTTGGGGTTCTATATGCTCAGCGCCGTTTTGTCGTGCCTTCACTAGCGCCGATTGCACTCACCGTTGTGGTCGTAATTGGGATGCTGCTTTTTAGAGCGCAGGTCGGCCCCGGTGACCCCGGGCTACTACTCGAAGCATCTGCAAGATGGACGCTCGGGCTGACAGCGACTCTTGCGGTATTGGCCTTTGTAGCGATGCCGTGTATAGCGATGATACGAAGTGGAGTTAGGCCAAGAATTCATATTCCTAGAAGCGAACCTGTCTTCAACGCATTGCTTCGCCTATCCGGGTGGGCGGTATTTCAACACAGCGCAGTCGGTATTTTGTTGGGTGTAACAATCGTGCTCGGAAATGCCGTTCAAGGAGGAGCGCTTGCGTATCAAGTTGCTTTTGTTTTCTTCATGGCTCCATACGCAGTACTCGCGCAGCCAATTCATACAACGATTCTCCCAGAGATATCTCTCGATGCCGCTAATGGCGATTTGGTGCGATTCTCAAGAGCGGCTCGCTGGGCTGTCGACTCTATGGCGCTCCTAGTGCTCCCAGTAGCTGCGATGATGATTGCTTTAGCGCCTCCACTTATGACCGCAGTTGCATTTGGGAACGCAACCGGCGCTATAAGTGTTGGCCTACTAGCGACTGCGGTGGCCTCCTTAGCGGTGGGGCTCCTCCCTTATGCAGTGTTTTTGTTTTTTGCCCGGGCTTCATACGCTCTTGGGGATAGTCGATTGCCAGCGCTTGTTGCAATATCGTCCGCTCTAATTGCGGGGACCGTCATGACGATCGTTGCTCCGCATACGCAGGGTAATGCTCGAATTGCAGTACTTGGATTAGGGCACACGGGGGCCTACGTGCTCGCCTCGGTATGGTTAGCAGTTGCACTAGCGCGGCGCAGTCGCTGCTCCATGGTGCCTTTAACTGTATTGAGAAGTCTCGCAGTGGCAGTGGTAGTTGGGGCTTCTATATGGATGGTCTCGAAGGCAATTGATCCGCGCGGTCGGGTTGCATGCCTTGCGCTGGTGGGTGGTTTATCGCTCATCGGGGTCGGCGCTTACGCACTTGGTGTGCGGCTGCTCGGCGCGAATATCACCCTGAATCCAAGAGGCTGGGTGGGTAGTCCCACAATAGAGTCGGCGCGCGGGTAAGGCTTGACCTATGACCCTTCTCATCGCTTTAATTCTGGGCTTCTTAGCTGTACGGCTAATGGTTGCCTCTGCTGTTGAACTGAGCGAGTCCAAGGTTCTGATGCGCAGCAACTACCGCGAACGCCGAGTAGTGACTGCATCGGGGCTCCTAATCCTTGCAGCGGTTCTCTTCATAGAGGCTGGTAGGTCGGCTCTTGGGGCCTTTGGGCTAGGGATAGAGCCCGGCGAGAATATTGCCCGGACTCTCGTGCTCTTCTGTGCCTTTGGTTTCGCGATGCTTGGTTTCATTGATGACGTGCTCGGCGGCGAGGATCGTGGATTCCGGGGGCATATGCGAGCGCTGCGCAATGGCCGTGTAACAACAGGGCTTCTAAAGATTGGTGGTGGAGCGGCTCTAGCCTTTGTGCTCGCTGCTCAACCGGGCTTCGTCACCGGAAAACGGTTAGTCGCTGATGCACTACTAATCGCATTATGTGCCAATCTCGGTAATCTCTTGGACCGTGCGCCAGGGCGCGTAATTAAAGTAGCGCTTCTCGCTTGGATCCCACTTGCGTTGATTGCTGGTACCGGCCCAGTTGGGGTCGCAGTAGCGCCAGTAATAGGTGCTGCAGCCGGCATGCTTCCGGACGATCTGCGCGAGAAATCAATGCTCGGAGATACAGGTGCAAACCTAATCGGTGGAGTAATCGGTTTAATGGCTGTCTTTACGCTTGGTCGTGGCACGCGCACCGGAGTTCTTGTCGCTTTAATCGTTCTCAACTTGGCCTCGGAGTTCATCTCATTCTCGAAGATTATTGAGAAGGTTCCACCGCTTCGTTACCTCGACCGTCTCGGTCGAGCCGCCTAGCTCCATCTCTGGGATAAATGAAGGTTGCGTTACTTGAGATTGCAGCGCCGCTCATAGATTCCTAAGGTTGAGGTCTGTGTTGAAGTCTGGGTCCCGTTCTTGAAAGCTGCTGTCTTCTCGTAACCCATTTTGCTTAGGCCTCGAGGCAGGTTTGGAAAGGAACCCCACCGCTTCTCAGAGGTAATGACCAGCATGCATACTCGTGGTTGCCCTGCTGCTTCTAGTAACAATCTAGATGTAATTTGAAGTGTTCGGTTACTCGTGGTGATGCGCAGTTCGGAGTCATCCACGAACCAAGGGTCGGTAGATGCTCCGGCCCTCCAGATAAGTCCCGGAGTATCAGAGAGCGCCCACGAGTTACCAACCTTGGTCATTGCGTTTATGGCGAGAGCATCATTGCCGCTTGGGGGTTTTGGGTTATAGATCTGAGTCATATTTGATACCTGTAGCGGAATGGCGAGAACAAGAGCGATTACCACTGCTCTCCACGGCGGCAGATGGCAAGCAATGAGTAAGGCCGCTGGAGGGGCCATAATCGCGATGTGGTTGTTCCAGAGTCTCTGCTCCGCGAGAAGCAGGGCAAAGGCAGCGCCGAGCCATATCCATAGGAAGCGATCCCCGCCTGTGACGCGCTCGAGAATTGAAGTCGTTGAGGATTGCTGTTGGGCGATATCGCCTGCTCGACGGGTTCGTCGCGAAGTAAGTACTGCATTGACTAGCGCAACAAGAATGCAGAGGAGCGATAGAAGAAGTAGCGGCGGGTCTCTATGAATAATTGTTGTTGCAATTTTATTGAGGTTTGCTAGAACATCGATTGAGCCCGGCTGAGTCGTGTGGTAGGCGATCGATTGCTCATAGACATTGACGAGACCCCAGGGGAGTGCTGATGCGATTAGCACGCAGAGGGCAATAGCGGGGATAAATGCGGCTCTGATCCATTGCCTTGTTGAGGCAACGAGGAGCCATGCAACCGCTATCGCTGGAATTACTAAGAGACTCTTAGTGGAGAACCCTGCCCCGGCTAGAAGCGAGATCGCCAGTACCAGGCGGCTAGAGGGGTTGGAGCGGAAACGGAGTGCAGCAGCAACCGTTGAGACAGCCAATGCACCTGCGACGCCGTCGCTCGTAATCGGGCCGGTGGTCCAGAGCACTACGCCACTCGATGCGACTAGAGCGGAAGCAAGGAGAGCGGCGCCTCGACTAGTGAGGCGAATCGCGCATTGGTAGGTTGCGATGCTGATAGCGACCCCCGCGCACAATGCAGCAACTCTCGGGGAGTTAATCCGCTCGAAACCTACGAAGTCCGCAATTCGAAGGATCGGCAGAAAGAGCGGGCCCTGCGAGGAGAATACCGATCTAAATGGCGCGTACCCGGAGCGCATTGCATTCGCCGATAATCCATAGACGCCATCATCGAATCCGATTGCTGCAGAGGAGAAGAAGGCGGGCAGGCGCAGCAGGACCGCAAGAACCGCAAGCCCCAAAAGGTCGAGTGCGGCGGACCTGGGTACGCCTGATCTCGGCTCCGTGATTAGAGAATCTGGGGGAGTGTTATTCGTCGGAATCACGATCTACTCCACCCTGCACCTCTCGAAAAAAATTCCATAAAACTAATGAATTGTCACCTGAGCCACGCGACTCCTTGGCACAGATGGTACCGTCGTTCTCCCGAGGGTCCGTGTCGCTTTTTAGATGCTTTTAGTAGCTAATCGGCGGAGACTCTTTGACAGGTTCTTCGGGCGCCTTCGGGCCGTGAGTATTGATGGAGGTTGGCGGGTGACGAAGCACATCTTCGTAACCGGTGGTGTGGCGTCGAGTCTTGGGAAGGGCCTAACAGCATCTTCGCTTGGGCGCCTTCTGAAGAGTCGTGGACTTAAAGTCACGATGCAGAAGCTCGACCCTTATATAAATGTCGACCCTGGAACGATGAATCCGTTTCAGCACGGAGAGGTATTTGTCACTGATGATGGTGGCGAGACCGATCTCGACCTAGGGCACTACGAGCGCTTTATTGACGAGCCGCTCAATCGCCGATCAAACGCCACAACTGGTTCTATATACCAAGCCGTGCTCAACAAGGAGCGTAGGGGCGATTATCTAGGGCAGACAGTTCAGGTTATCCCTCACATAACGAACGAAATCAAGGAGCGAATCCTTAGCCTCGCTACGGATGATGTTGATGTTGTTATCTCTGAGGTAGGCGGAACCGTCGGAGATATTGAGATCCTCCCGTTCCTCGAGGCAATTCGACAGTTTCGAAAAGATGTAGGGAGAGAGAATGTTTTCTACATCCACGTCACACTGGTCCCCTTTATTGGGCCATCTGCAGAGCAGAAGACAAAGCCGACGCAGCACTCCGTCACTGAACTGCGAAGCCGAGGAATTCAGCCAGATGCGATTGTCTGCCGCTCGGATCGCCCAATCTCAACCCACCTCAAGGAGAAGATAAGTCAACTCTGCGATGTTCCAGAGCCTGGGATTGTCTCTGCTATCGATGCAGAGACTCTTTACGAGATTCCGCTTGTGTTGCACGAAGAAGGGCTGGATACCTACGTCTGTGAGTTGCTTAAGCTCGATGTTCCTGAGCCTGATCTCACCGAGTGGCGAGCACTTGTTAAGCGAGTCCAGTCACCTGATATTGAGGTTCGTATCGGTTTAGTCGGTAAGTACGTAAACCTTCCTGATGCTTATCTCTCAGTAGTTGAGGCACTTCGACACGGCGGATACAGCTGCGGCGCAAAAGTGAATATCGATTGGATAGCCTCAGACGACACGGAGGGTCTACTAGCAGAAGGGCGCCTCCGCGACCTAGATGGAATTGTTATTCCTGGAGGATTCGGATTCCGCGGCATCGAGGGAAAGATCGCCGCAGCAGGGTTTGCCCGTATGCAGCAGGTGCCGTTCCTTGGCCTCTGCCTGGGGATGCAGTGCGCAGTTATCGAGTACGCACGTGATGTCTGTGGGCTTGCTGGCGCTAACTCGAGTGAGTTCGATGCGCATACTCCCCACGCAGTTATTGACCTGATGGAGCATCAGCGTGACGTGACAGACCTAGGTGGAACTATGCGTCTTGGGTCATACCCTGCGAAGTTGAAGCCTGGAACGATCATCCATCGCGCCTATGGCGAAGAGGTGATTTATGAGAGGCATCGACACCGTTACGAGGTCTCGGATAAGTACCGTCGTCGTCTGGAGGAGTCAGGATTAATCTGTTCCGGTACCTCGCCGGATGATCGGTTGGTCGAGTTTATTGAGCTCCCCGAGGATCAGCACCCGTTCTTCGCCGCTACTCAAGCGCACCCCGAGTTCAAGAGCCGCCCTGATCGGCCGCACCCTCTCTTCGCCGCCTTCATAAAGGCTGCACGTGATCGCTCTGAGGGTCGCCACCCGAGGCTTCCACTAACAGCCTCCGAGGGTATTGACCTCAATGAGGTAGCAGAGAGTAAGTAGGGTGCGTAGGTACCTGCGCACTTTATTTGGAGAAGCATGAACGAAGATATCTTCAAGATCCTTGAGTCGGTTCATGTAGCGGATGCTGGGTTCCTCAAAATTACAGAGGAGACCGTCTCGGGACCCGACGAGAAACTATTTAAGCGGACCGTTGTGCGCCATCCGGGAGCGGTTGTCGTTGTTCCGGTCGAGGGGGATAGCCACGCAATACTTGTTCGACAGTATCGAGCAGCCATCGATGGATGGTTGCTTGAGGTTCCAGCAGGCAAGAGGGATGTTGATGGTGAGGCTCCAGCGGTAACTGCATCTCGCGAGTTACTAGAGGAGACAGGCCTCAGAGCAGGGCGCCTGATTCTGCTCGCTGAGTTCTACAACACTCCTGGATTCTGTGATGAATACACCTACCTCTTTGCCGCTCTCGATCTAGAGGATGCAGGCGGGCGTCAGCCTATTGGTGCAGAGGAGACTGCAATGACGCTCGAACGCATTGCGCTCGCAGATGTAGAGACACTCATATCGACTGGCTCGATCACGGATGCTAAAACCATCATCGGACTCTTGCTCGCTAGGTCGTTAGTTGCCGGGAATTTCGTAGGCCGTCTATGAGCGTTGCTCTCGATGTCTTGAAGTCTGCTTACCTTGGCGCCATACATTCCATGGGTCTCACTCGAGCTTGAACGTGAAATCAGATGAACTCGCTCTTGCGGGAGATCGTGGCAGCGTTGAGCGCGATGAATTATCTGTTCAGCTAGACGAATATTTTAGTTGGCTCAAAGTAGAGCGCGGTCTCTCAACCAATACCTTGAGTGCGTATAGGCGCGACCTGTTGCGGTACGCCAAGTGGTTGAGGGCGCTAGGAATCGTTGACCTAAATCTGGTCGGGGAGTCTGAAGTATTCGCTTATGTCGATAGCCTAAAGCGCGAACGCAATGAAGAAGGAGGGGCCAAATACGCTCCGTCATCTGTTGCTCGTGCATTGGTAGCGGTTCGCTCGATCCATCGGTTCTGTGTGGAGGAGGGCCTATCCACTATCGATCCGAGTGACGATGTCGGTGCTCCGCGGGTTCCCCAAGGTATTCCAAAGGCGCTCTCCGAGGAGGAGGTTCTAGAACTCCTAGGGGCGGTGGAGGGGGATTCTCCGGGAGCGTTGCGCGATCGCGCCATTCTTGAGACGCTCTACGCAACAGGCATGCGAATCAGCGAACTTGTCGGGCTCGATCGCGCAGATATAGACCTAGACGACCGGCTTATGCGAGTAGTCGGTAAAGGCAACAAAGAACGTGTAGTCCCTGTAGGTGCAAGCGCTCGAGGAGTGCTTCTTGAGTACCTGCAGAATGGCCGACCTCAGCTAGAGAAACCAACCACACGAAGAGTCCCTGGGGATCCATTATTTCTCAACGCTAGGGGAGGGCGCCTTACTCGGCAGAGTTGCTGGAGAATCGTTACGAAAGCCGGCAACAA
>JBAXPT010000056.1:0-10495 GCA_037132095.1 Actinomycetes bacterium | reverse complement strand
ACACGATGAGTCAAAAAATTGCGCCCTCAATCCTTGCTGCAGACTTTGCCCGACTCGGTGCAGAGGTAGAGGCAGTTCGTGCTGGTTGTGACCAGCTCCATGTAGATGTGATGGACGGGCACTTTGTTCCAAACCTCTCGCTCGGCCCTGCAGTTGTGGAGTCGCTGCGACGAGTCACCGATCTACATCTCGATGTACACCTAATGATCGATAACCCCGCAGAGTTCATCACTCCTTTTGCCAACGCTGGGGCCGACAACATCACAGTGCATGTCGAGCTTGGTGATCCGCGCCCAATGTTCGAGGAGATGCGCAGACTCAAAGTAGGGGTCGGGCTCGTGCTCAACCCAGAGACGCCACTTGATGCGGTTATTCCTTATCTAGAAGAGATTGATGTGCTGCTCTTTATGAGTGTTAACCCAGGATTCGGTGGGCAAGCGTTCATACCCGAGGTACTCGATAAGGTTGCTCGCGCCCGAGCGATTGTTGACCAGCGCGGACTCAATGTCGAGCTCGAGATTGATGGTGGAATTACCGCTGAGAATGCGTTCATCGCTGCTCAGGCAGGTGCAGATATTCTCGTCGCAGGTAGCGCTGTATTCCGTGCCCCAGATTCACTCGCTGCAGCGCACGCCATCCGTGCAGCGGCATGGCCCACCTGACGAGTGATGCAGAGAGCGAGAGTCCTTACCGTCTCTGACGGAGTTGCAGCAGGGGAGCGTGAAGATCTCTCAGGCCCAGCACTCTGCGATCGCCTTAAGGCTGCGGGTTTCGATGTCGCAGCACCGGTAGTTGTTAGCGACGGCATCGAGGAGATCGCTGCGGCATTGCGCGAACTCACTCACGACTTTGCCGGTGTTGTGATCACAACCGGCGGTACTGGATTCGGACCCCGCGACTTAACACCCGAGGGCACACGGCTTGTCATTGATAGAGAAGCGCCAGGGTTTATGGAGGCCATCAGGCGTGCATCTGATGAAGGTGGTCGAGGCTTTGGGGTGCTCTCCCGTGGCGTGGCCGGCGCAACAGGCGCTGCATTGATCATCAACACCCCCGGCTCTCTTAAAGGATCCATTGAGGCCTTGGAGACAATTCTGGCGTCGATCCCACACGCTTTAGAGCTCTTATCTGGTGGCTCACCCCACTGAGTCTTTGGGCTAACCGGAGATACTGAACTTGGAGTGCTCGGACCCGAACTCTTTACGGTTCCGCTACCTAAAACACGCATTCTTGCCAATAAATCGCCTGTGTTACGGTTACTAGTAGGTAATTAGATAGTTCATAGATAGCCCTCGGGGATCGGGTGTAAGTCCCGACCGGCGGTGATCCTTGCCCCACATCTGTGGTGCTGGTAGCCCGCGAACCTGCCGCAGCCTGTGGCGGGCCGACTAGGTGAGACTCCTAGGCCGACGGTCAAAGTCCGGATGAAATGGGGGCGACGGAGAGCTCGGGTCTAGGTGCGCGCATTTTTTGCGCTTCTAGCCTCATTTTCTCCTTCGTTGACGCGCTCCCTGAGGGTTAAGAGCGGCATCGGTGTCTTTAAGGCATCTCAGCGATTGTGGAGATTTTGGTGAGCGAGAAGTTGGTCGACGAGCAGATGATGGAGCAGGCGATGGGCCTAGCCATCGCTGCCGCCTCGCGTGCTCGCCGCCTCTCACCTCCAAACCCATGGGTCGGAGCAGTTGTGCTCAGCGCCTCTGGTGAAGTAATTGGTACCGGCTCTACGCAGGCACCCGGGGGATCGCACGCAGAGGTCGCCGCACTGCTTGAGGCCGGGGAGTCGGCACGCGGTGGAGTGCTCGTTGTAACGCTTGAGCCATGTAATCACCAGGGGCGCACTCCTGCGTGCACAGAGCAAATAATCGCTGCTGGCATATCGCGCGTTGTTGTAGCCATTGAAGATCCTGACCCTTTGGTTGCTGGCTCTGGCATAGAGAGGCTTCGATCTGCAGGCATTGAAGTATCACTCGGAATACGTAATGCAGAAGTGAGAGAGCAACTCGCTCCCTATCTCCATCAACGTCTGATAGGTAGAGCGTTCTGTGTTGTGAAGACTGCGATGAGCCTTGATGCTCGCAGCGTCGCACGAGACGGAACGAGCCAGTGGATTACTGGGCCAGAGGCGCGCGCTGATGCTCATAATCTGCGAGCAGATTCTCAAGCGGTGATCATTGGAGCGGGGACTGCACTTGCTGACTCTCCGAGCCTCAACGCTAGAGACGCAGACCCTCCTGCATCTAGACAGCCCTATCGAGTCTTGCTCGATGCGAGAGGGCGGGTGCCTGCAACCGGCGCACTCTTCGATCAAAGCATCGCAGCGACCATTGTCTTTACAACTGCCTCCGCAGATGCCAGCGCAGTAGCGGCATGGCTTGAGGCTGGTGCGTTTGTTGAGGTAGTGGAGCCTCAAGGATCCGGCGTGCACCTAGAGCAGGTGCTGCAGGTGCTCGCATCTAAGTACGGCGTTCTGCAGGCGATGGTTGAGGGTGGAGCGGCGATGCACGCTGCCTTCATCGATGCATCGCTAGTGAATCGCGTAGTTGCGTATGTTGCTCCAACCTTCCTTGGTAGGGACGCTCGCCTCGCCTTTGATCTAGATGGGCCCACGACCGTGATGGATGCCTCTAAGTGGCGAATAACCGACACAATGCTTGTTGGCTCCGATATTCGAATAACACTTGACCCAATAGTTGCCGCTGAGGAGTTGAGCTAGATGTTTACAGGGATCGTTGAGGAGCTCGGCACGGTTGCGTCGATTGTGAAGCACGACGGTGGAGCGAGAATCAATATTGATTGCTCGCGTGTTCTCACTGATGTAAGCCTAGGGGCGTCGATCGCTGTCAACGGGTGCTGCCTAACGGTAGTTGAGTACACGGATTCAACGTGGGCTGCGGACTGTGTAACAGAGACGCTTGATCGCACATCTCTCGGTGCCCTAGAGGCAGGTTCAAGAGTCAATCTCGAGCGACCCGTGCGCCTCGAGGATCGCCTTGGTGGCCACATCGTCCAGGGGCATGTGGATGGGGTCGGAACCCTCAAGAAGCGAGATGAACTTGCAGATGGTTCGAGACGACTGGGCTTCACCGTGCCCGCTCAACTTCTCCGTTACATCGTGGAGAAAGGCTCGATCACTGTCGACGGGATAAGCCTCACGGTTGCATCGCTCACAGATGAGGGTTTTGAGATTGCAGTAATCCCACACACGCTAAGTGTCACGAGCCTCGGCTCTAAAGAAGTCGGTGGCGTCGTGAACCTTGAGGTAGATGTCCTCGCAAAGTATGTCGAGCGCTTGCTCGGCGTAGTCCCCGCAGGTAGTTCAGAGAACCTAAATGGTTTAGATAGTGCAGAGAAGAGTTCGCAACAATTAGGAGCAGAGTAATGTCGTTTTCACACATTGAGGCTGCAATTGCAGCGGTCGCACGCGGTGAGATCGTGATAGTCGTAGATGACGAGGATCGCGAGAATGAGGGTGACCTCATCATGGCTGCCGAGAAGATTACGGCAGAGGCAATGGGATTTATGGTCCGCCACACGAGTGGTGTGATCTGCATGCCGATGCTTGGCGAGCGCCTCGATGCTCTGCAGATTCCGCTCATGGTGATTGATAACACAGAGGCGCAGCGAACGGCATTTACTGTCTCGGTGGATGCAGCCGATGGGGTATCAACAGGAATATCTGCCGCAGATCGTGCGCAGACTGTGCGCACATTGGTCAATCCGCTTGCGAGGCCCAACGATGTAGTGCGACCAGGGCATATCTTCCCGCTGCGCTACCGCGAGGGCGGAGTACTGAAACGAGCAGGCCACACTGAGGCAGGCGTAGACCTTGCTCGCCTTGCAGGTCTAGAGCCTGCCGGGGTTCTAGCCGAGGTTGTGAATGACGACGGAACAATGGCGCGCATGCCGCAGCTTGAGAAGTTCGCAGCCGAGCACTCACTGCACCTCATAACTATCGCTGATTTGATTAGGTATCGCCGACACTCGGAGAAGTTGGTTAGGCGCGTCTCGGAGGCGAGAATACCTACAAAACATGGCGACTTTACGGCATACGTCTTTGAGAGTCTGCTCGACGGCACTGAGCATGTCGCGTTCGTGAAGGGAGACATCTCTAAAGCCGAGAGTGCACTTGTGAGGGTGCACTCTGAGTGCCTCACGGGTGACATCTTTGGATCCATGCGCTGCGACTGCGGGGTGCAACTAGATAATGCACTCGAGCGCATCGCCGCAGAGGGTGCAGGTGTACTCGTGTACCTACGCGGCCATGAAGGCAGAGGGATTGGCCTCGGGCACAAACTTCGTGCCTACACACTTCAGGATCAAGGTCGCGACACGGTTGAGGCGAACGTAGAGTTGGGTCTGCCCATCGACTCGCGCGAGTACGGAATCGGCTCGCAGATTCTCGTTGACCTCGGTGTTACGAAGATGCGTGTAATGACAAATAATCCATCCAAGTACGGAGGGCTCGAGGGCTACGGCCTTGAGATTGTGGAGCGCGTGCCGCTAGAAGTAACCCCTACTCCCGAGAACATCGCATACCTGCGTGCCAAGCAGGAGAAGATGGGGCACATCCTTGACCTTGATCAGAGTGGCGAGAAGTAGATGGGCAGTTACTCATTCCCTATCGAGCCTCTTGATGCGAGCACTCTGCGGATTGCAGTAGTTGTGAGCCGTTTCAACGATGACATCACAGGAGCTCTCCTAGATGGAGCTCTATCGACTCTGCGTGAGGCTGGCCTCCCCGAAGAGGGGCTTACGCTCGTATCGGTCCCAGGGGCATTCGAACTCCCGATAACAGCGAAGGCCTTGGCGTCGCGGGGTGACTGCGACGCGGTCATCTGCCTCGGAGCGGTGATCCGTGGCGACACCCCTCACTTTGATTATGTAGCGGGTGAAGCCTCCGCCGGGTTAATGGATGCCTCGCTCTATACCGGGATCCCCATCATCTTCGGGGTCCTCACCGTCGATACCCACAGCCAGGCGATTGACCGTGTCGGGGGGAGCGAGGGCCATAAAGGTGAAGAGGCCGCAGCCACCGCTGTAGAGATGGCGAATCTCATAAAGCGGATAACAAGCAAGTCCTAGAGCCCTCAACCTGTCAGACTCTCAAACGTGCTTCGACTTGTGCTCCCAAAAGGTTCTCTAGAGAGGGCCACTCTTCAACTCTTTGATGATGCAGATCTGACGGTTAGCCGCGGCTCAGATGTCGATTATCGCGGAGTCATTGATGACCCACGAGTAATAGATGTCACCATCCTTAGGCCGCAGGAGATTCCACGGTACGTCGCAGACGGACTCTTCGACATCGGCATTACCGGGAGAGATTGGATCGAGGAGACCGGTGCGTTGGTGCACCCTCTAACTCAACTTCACTACTCGAAAGCAACAGCGCGACCGATCCGCATGGTTGTAGCGGTTGCGGGAGACTCAACAGCAAAGAGCGTAAAAGATCTTCCCACTGGAGTGCGCGTTCACACCGAGTACCCCGAGATAACTCGCAGGTATTTCGCTGAAAACGGAATCGATGCAGAGGTAACGCTTTCGTATGGCGCAACCGAGGCAAAGATTCCAGAGATTGCCGACTGTGTCGTTGAGATTACAGAGACGGGGCGCGCGCTGCGCGCTGCTGGCCTTCATGTTCTCGACACAATTCTTGTCTCTCACACCGAGCTGATTGCGAACAAGGATTCATACGCAGACCCCGAAAAGCGCAAGGCGATGGAGCAGCTTCAAATCCTGCTCTCAGGTGCTCTTGAGGCTCGTGGCAGGGTTCTAGTGAAGATGAACGTAGAGGAGGCAAACCTCGCTGCGGTCATTGGACTTCTTCCTGCGCTTCGCTCGCCAACAGTCTCAAAACTCTTTGGAGAAGAGGGTTTTGCTGTGGAGACCGTTGTAGCTAAATCAGAGATAAACACTTTGATACCTGCCCTAAGCGAGCTCGGTGCGACTGGAATCATTGAGCTGCCGATCTCCAAGATCGTCCCGTAAATAAAGTCTGCTCCGAGATGCCATCTGCGATGAACCCTGAGTCAACGGATGCACCCAATGCTGTATTCCACCCGATGCCGCGGCGTCGCAGTGGGCAGGTAGTGGAGTTCGATAACGCGCGTGGGCTTGGAGCGATTAAAGCCGATAGCGATTCTGCCGAGAGCGAGGAGCACTATCTGTTTCACTCAACGCGCATTGCAGACGGAACACGCTCGATTGAGGTAGGCGCGCGTGTTGAGTTCAGCATCATCCCCGGCCCAGAGGGTCGTTGGGAGGCCAACGCAATTACTGAGGTTGAGCAGGCTTAGCTGTTCTCTGCGTCGGCGGCGCTCTGTGCCTCTACCTCGCCAGCAATCTGGACGAATGCAACACGTACTTGAGCTAGTGCCTCACGAAGCGGAACTGAGGCTGCGCCGAGTCGATCACCAAGTGCCTCGACGATTCCTCCCAAAGCATCTATCGCCAACTCAGCCTGCGAGATTGCGACTTGTCCGCGCTCCGAGGCCGTCGAGAGGTGAACGAGGGCCAATTCGTGGATCTGAGCGGCGTGCTGCGCAAGGAAGGCCACTACCGGGGTAGCGACGACCTCCGCGAGCATCTCTCGCATCTCAGCCATCTCGGCCTCGGTCATTGGCTCCTCGTCGAATCCCCCGGGCGATGCACTCGGATCGAGGCCAGTTTGGGTAGGGGAGCCATACTCGGGCTCAGGTGTGTGTTCTCCAGCAGGGGTCCAGATGCTCATGGTCGTGTAGTGTTTCAGGCTTACAACCGATATGGGAAGTGGAAGGCCAAATTTTTTTGGGGCGCCCTAGGGCTCCCATCGAGATTTAGCCCTCCCACCTGACCGAGATGGCGGAGATTTCTCCTCCAAGGCTCGTGTTCAGGTAGTTCACGAACGGCCGTACCCAACGGCCGAGCGGCGGATGCTTCTCTGTGTCCGCCGCCGGCGCGTCCGGGGGCGTTCACTACTCACAGAGGTGATGCTCATCGCAACGGACGAAGCCAGGATAAACGATCGCATTCGAGCTCGCGAGGTGCGCCTAATCGGCGCTGAAGGCGAACAACTCGGCACGGTCGCTCTCCCAGATGCACTCCGCATCGCACGCGAGGCCGAGCTCGACTTAGTCGAGGTCGCCCCTAACAACGTGCCTCCGGTCTGCAAAATTATGGACTTCGGTCGTTGGCAGTACGAACAGGAACAGCGGCGGAAAGAGTCTCGTAAGAAGGCGACCAACGTCGTCATCAAAGAGATGAAGTTCCGGCCAAAAATTGATATTCATGACTACACAACCAAGATGCGCCATGTACAAAAATTCTTGGGGGACGGAAATAAAGTCAAGCTAACGATCATGTTCAGAGGACGCGAGATGGCTCACCCAGAGCTGGGGCGCAAGATCCTGGACCAGATCGCTACGGACGTAGTTGATTACGCAATAGTCGAGTCGGCACCGCGTCAGGACGGACGCAACATGACAATGGTGCTGCACCCGGTGAAGAAGGCAGGCAAGGCCAAGCCAAAGGTTGCTGGAAAAGGCGAGCGAGGCTCTTCGAAGGCGCCTGTAGTTGAGGCGCCAGTAGCGACGGAAGTGCCAGAAGCGATAGTGCCCGTAGTTGAGGGCGTAGCGCTAGATAGTGCAGCAATAGTTAATGAAGTCGTAGTTAGTGAAGTTGAGTAGGAGAAAAAGTAATGCCGAAAGTAAAAACCCACAGGGGTGCAGCGAAGCGTTTCAAGTTGACCGGAACGGGAAAGATCCGTCGCCGTAAAGCCAACCGCGCTCACCTACTTGAGTCGAAGCCGTCAAAGCGCACCCGTCGTTTAGCCCGTGGGGCTGAGGTAACCGGTGGCGATAAGAAGCACGTCGAGCGCTTGCTCGGCCGGGCGTAAGGAGCACTGATATGGCAAGAGTAAAACGCGCAGTCAATGGTAAGAAGCACCGTCGCGCGATTCTGGAGAAGGCTGAGGGGTATCGCGGTTCTAAGAGCCGTCACTTCCGTAAGGCCAATGAGCAGGTTATGCGCTCAGGCCAGTATGCATTTCGTGACCGACGTGTGCGTAAAGGCGACTTCCGTAAACTCTGGATTGTTCGCATCAACGCAGCATGCCGCCTTCACGACATGTCCTACTCACAATTTATTGCTGGTTTGAAGGCAGCCGAGGTTGAGGTTGACCGTAAGGTGCTAGCCGACCTCGCAGTCCGTGACGAAGCCGCGTTCGGTGCGCTAGTAGCGACCGCACGTGAGGCTCTCGCAGCAGCCTGATCTCTATGTCAGAGGCGGGCGGCGTCCACGCCGGGCTCGCCGCTCG
Organism: Actinomycetes bacterium; assembly: GCA_037132095.1. Lineage (GTDB taxonomy): Bacteria > Actinomycetota > Acidimicrobiia > IMCC26256 > IMCC26256 > IMCC26256. The sequence goes on along the minus strand of JBAXPT010000056.1, from coordinate 2,205 downwards.
GCATCCAGAGGTTAGGTATCTGCGTGACCTGCTGCGCGATCGCGCAACGCGTCTCGACGGTAACCAATGCGTGGCCGAGGGGCCTCGCGTAATCAGTGCAGCCCTCGATAGGGGCGCGATGATTGAGGCTGTATACATAGCCGACGGCGCAACCCGCGCGTTCTCAAATCTCCTTGATCGCCTTGCCGACGCGGGGGTTCGCCTTGAGCTGCTCCGTGAAGGGGTGCTTGAGAAGATTGGGACCACTCGCTCTCCTCAGCCTCTGCTTGGCCTGATTGATCTCCCAGCCCCTGTAGCCGTCTCAGATCTCCAGACCGATGGATGCATTCTCGTGCTCTGTGGAGTCTCGGATCCAGGGAATTTCGGGACACTGCTTCGAAGCGCTGAGGCAGCGGGTGCAGCAGGGGTAGTCTCCTGCGGCGGCGGGGTTGATCCCTGGAACCCGAAGGTGGTTCGAGCATCTGCAGGCGCGATTTTTGGAGTTCCTTTGGTTGAGGATGGCGATCCTTTGGAGGTATTAGAGATGCTCTCAAGCCGAGGAGTGCGCGCCCTAGGAACCATTGCGAGAGGCGGCGAGGCGCCAGATGCTTTGAATCTCGCCTCTGGAGTCGCTCTAGTTCTCGGTAATGAAGCCCACGGTCTCCCTGAGGAGGTGGCGGATCTCCTTGACGGCTCCGTCACGATCCCAATGGCTGGAGTCTCCGAGTCTCTGAACGTCGGTGTTGCAGGGAGCATTCTCCTCTTCGAGTCTGCGCGACAACGGGCAGCAGCAGTATGAATCTTGCAGAGGCAATCTCGAGTCTTGAAGCGGCATCTGAATCTGCTCGTGCCCTACTTGCCTCGGTCTCTAATCTGGCCGGGGTTGAGGAGATAGAGCGCGACTTCCTAGGCAAGCGTTCGGTACTCGTGAGCGTGAATGAAGCCATCAAAGACTTCGCGCCAGAGGATCGCCCTGCCGCAGGAAAAGCAATCGGTGCATATCGAGCAGAGGTTGGAGCCGCTATTGCATCAGCGCGTGAAGGAATGTCGGCGGGTGAGGCCGCCGCTCGAATTGAACGCGAGCGCCTTGACCTAACGATCGGTGGTCGACCTCAAGAGCGTGGACACCTGCACCTCATTACGCAGGTTCAGAGAGAGCTAGAGGATGTCTTCGTTGGGCTCGGTTTCCAGATTGCCGAGGGCCCCGAGGTTGAGACTGATTGGTACAACTTCGAGGCGCTTAATTTCCCCCCCGGCCATCCAGCACGCGCGATGCAGGACACTCTCTATGTAGACCTCGGCGAGCAGGAGCAAGTACTGCTGCGAACCCATACATCACCAGTGCAGGTGCGCGTGATGGAGAGCCGCAAGCCGCCGATCTACACGATCATGCCTGGGCGCGTCTATAGGCGCGACACGCTTGATGCTCGTCACTCACCAGTCTTCCATCAGATTGAAGGGCTAGTCGTCGATGAGGGAATTACCCTCGGAGACTTATTCGGAACAATCGACGCCTTTACGCGTTCGTATTTTGGATCATCCATAAAGGCACGCTTTCTGCCGTCTTATTTTCCCTTCACTGAGCCCTCTGCAGAGTTCTCGGTCACCTGTATCTTCTGCGAAGGCTCGGGCTGCACGGTCTGCTCTCGTACAGGCTGGATCGAGCTAGGCGGGTGCGGCATGGTCGACCCAAATGTATTCAAGTCGGTTGGTTACGACCCTGAGACTGTCTCTGGTTTTGCGTTCGGCTTCGGCCTTGAGCGTATGGCGCAGATTCGATTCGGCGTTGACCACGTTAAAGCGTTCTTCGATGACGATATTCGCTTCCTGAAGCAGTTCTGAGGTTAGACGTGCGCGCTCCTTTGTCTTGGCTAAAAGAGTTCACTCCACTCCCCGATGATGTCGGTGCGATTACTGATGCCCTAAATCAACTAGGTCTTGAGGTAGAGGCTGTAGAGGAGCCGGGGCGTGAGATTAATGGCGTTGTGATTGCGCGCGTGCTTGGTGTTCATCCCCACCCAGATGCAGACAAGTTGCGCCTTGTAGATATTGAGTTTGGTGTTGGCGAGACCCAGGTCGTCTGCGGTGCGTCGAATGTGGTTGTTGGAATGGTCGTCGCATACGCCGGATCTGGGGCAACTCTCCCAGGAGGATTTACACTCGAGCCACGCAAGATTCGCGGGGTGGTCTCAGACGGCATGCTCTGTTCGTCGCGTGAGTTAGGGC
>JBAXPT010000055.1:0-10511 GCA_037132095.1 Actinomycetes bacterium | reverse complement strand
CATACTCGTGGTTCGTAGTGGACCATCGCGTGTGGCGCAGGGAGAGGTCGTTGTCTCTAGGCTCCAAATAGCATCTTTTTCTTTAGGTGCATTTACGCTGCTCTTCGCATCTACTTGGCCGATCCATGATGTCGCAGAGGGCTACATGTATAGCGCTCACATGGTTCAGCACCTGCTCTACACCCTGATCGCTGCTCCTCTGATCTTGATGGGGACACCAGCATGGATGATGCGGATCTTGCTCCCGGGGCGCCTACTAAAGATAATGGCGTGGTGGTCACGGTTCTTGCCGGCTTTGATTCTCTTCAACACGATGATTGTGCTCACACATTGGCCGGCCGTCGTCGACCTTGCCCTGCAGTCGGCGATCTTTCACTTCGCGGTCCATGCAGCGCTCTTGATCTCTGCGTTTGTTATCTGGATGCCGATATTGAGCCCACTCCCGGAGATTCCACGCCTCGTAGCGCCGATGAAGGTTGGCTATCTCTTTCTCCAGTCAATTGTGCCGACAGTCCCCGCAACATTTCTTACTTTTGGCTCGCACCCGCTGTATCGTCGTTATGAAGCGCTCCCGAAATTGTGGGGGGCCACTGCGCTTGATGATCAATTAATCGCCGGGCTCATCATGAAGATCGGGGCAGGGCTTCTACTCTGGGGAGTAATTGCCGTAATATTTTTCCGCTGGGCAGCATCGGAGGAGTCGCGCAACCGCCCCGATAAGGCATTGCGTGAGATGGATCGTGAATTAATCGAGATGGGACTGAGGAAGTAGATGACCGAGCAATCGACAAACACAACTGAGTCCTCTGGGAGCGTTGCGGTCGCTGAACGCTTAGAGGCCCCTTCGGTAAGCAGCGCTCGCGAGAAGCAGAGATTGAAAGCAGAGCGGCGTGACCGCCTCTGGCTGCCGTTGCTGCTTCCCGTCGGCTCGATTCTTCTTGTTGCATTTGTGGTTCTGAATATCTCTCGACTCCTTCTCTCTACTGGCGCAGACGGATCCGTATTGGTAGGGACACTCCTAACCATCGCCATCTTGGTTGTTGCCGTGATAATCGCAGCATCGCCCCGAATCCGCACTACGCCTCTATGGGCGATGTCGGCTGGCGTATTGATAATTGTCCTCGCTATCGGGACGCTTGCCCTCGGGCCCGCCGGTGAGAAGAAGGAAGAGGCTGCTGGATTTGTCGAGCCGACAGGCCCTGCGGTCGCAAGTATCTCTGTAACTGCTCTCTCGTCGCTGAAGTTTGATCAGAGTGAGTACACGTCAAGTGCGGGGATTCTCGATATTAAATACCTAGATGGCGGAGGACAGCATACGTTCCTCTTCACCGATGCCAAGCTTGCAGGTTTTGAGTTAAAGGTCGGCCCCCCTGAAGCAACCTCCGGCAAGGTCGAGTTGGCTGAGGGTACGTATACGTTCTTCTGCTCTATCCCAGGGCATAGAGCCGCTGGTATGCAGGCGGACATTGTGGTAAAAGCAGCGGCACCTGGGGCTTCTACTGGTTCTACAGGTTCGACTGGCTCAACCGGGATGACGGAGACCACAGGATGAAACTGAGATTATTTCTTGCCCCTATTGTGGCTCTAGGGATTGGCTTAAGCGCATGCGGTGGTTCATCTGCCGGCGAGGGTGGTTATGTGCAGCCGACAGGGCCGTCTATGGCCTCCATTGAGATTGAGTCAGGGAACTTATTTTACAGCCCAGATAAGGTTGAGGCACCCATAGGAATCTCAAAGATTTGGCTCAAGAACATTGAGTCCGGTGCACATAATCTTGTGATCTCAGGGGTTCCAGGCTTTATTCTTGAGGTCAACGGCGAAGGCGATCAAAACGCTAAGAAGGTTGAGCTAGAAGCCGGCTCGTATGATTTTTACTGCACGCTCCCGGGGCATCGCGCGGGCGGCATGGCGGGCAAACTTATTGTTAAGTGAGTCTGCTTCGCGCAGAACGGATTATCTATTTTCCTAACGACGCAGAGTACTTATTTGAGGATTTAGTTTTCTCAACCTCATTAAAGGTATAGACGTCACTAAAGGTATAGACGTACTTAAAGGGATAGACGTGATGCAGGATATCGACCCAAAGCGTATTCCCCCTCACGTTGCACTCGTAATGGATGGCAACGGACGTTGGGCGCAGAGGCGTGGCCTCAAGCGCACTGAGGGCCATGCTGCAGGCGAGGAGGCGCTCTTCGACGCAGTAGAGGGCGCACTCGAGTTAGGGATTAAGTGGATGACCGTCTACGCGTTCTCAACTGAGAACTGGCGTAGGCCGCTAGACGAGGTGCGATTCTTGATGCGCTTCAACGAGTCATTACTTATTCGAAGACGCGACGATCTCCACGAACGTGGAGTGAGGGTACGTTTTATTGGCCGACGTAATGGTCGTGTGCCGAAGCGAGTCGTTCAGCGAATTGAGGAGACCGAGCAACAAACGGCTCGTAATCGCCGGATGACCCTCACGTTTGCCTTTAACTACGGTGGGCGTGCTGAGATTGCAGATGCCGTGCGTGAGATTGCTCGGGGAGTGGCCGCTGGCGAGATTGACCCAAATCGGGTCGACGAGAAGATGATTGCTCGCCACCTTTATGCGCCGGATATGCCGGATCCCGACCTTGTTATCCGCACGTCAGGGGAGTACCGAGTCTCTAACTATCTCCTGTGGGAATCGGCCTACTCAGAGTTTGTATTCACCGACGTGCTCTGGCCAGATTTCCGCAGTAAGGATCTCATCGCTGCAGTCGCAGAGTTCCAGCGGCGTGAGCGACGTTTCGGCGGAGTAGAAGAGTCCTAAGAACTTCGAAGATGCAAAGGCGAGGGCCCGCAGAGCCACTGCCTTTGGCTGCGTTCGCTTAGGCTGAGAACATGCCTGGGCTATATCGCGACGAAGGAATTGTCCTTCGCACCATCAAACTCGGTGAGGCAGACCGCATCATTACTTTCTTTACGGCAGAGACCGGTAAGGTTCGCGCAGTCGCTAAAGGGGTTCGCAAGAGCGGGAGTCGTTTCGGTGCACGCCTTGACCCGGGGAGCCACGTGGCACTTCAGTGCTATCGCGGTAGGGACCTAGACGTCGTCACACAGGTTGAGACCATCGATACTTTCCGCGGTATTCGTGAGGATTACGACAGCCTTGTGCACGCAGCAGCGATGTTTGAGGTAGTTGATCAGTTCTCGCCAGATCGCGAGCCAAACCCCTCGCTGTTTCGCATGCTTCTCGGTGCTCTAAAGACTCTCAACTCAACTCCTTCACCCGTTATAGCCCCAGCATTCTTCTGGAAGGTGCTTGCCCTTGAGGGCCTAGCTCCGCTTCTTGACGCTTGCGTGCGCTGCGGCGAATCCGATGGCCCATTCCCGGCACTCGATTTAACCGAGGGCGGTGTCCTCTGCGTGGAGTGTGGAGCTCTCGGCGGCCGACGCATCTCGCCGGAGGGTCTTGCCCTTCTTGTCATGCTTCTTGGGGGCGGACTCCACATTGTGATGGCCGAACCACCCGCTTCAGAGGTGATCAATGAGATCGAGATTCTTGGGGTGCATGCCGTCGAGCACCACATAGAGCGCCGTATGCGTAGCGCTGCACTTCTCTAGGTGGAGCGGCTCCTCTCCCTATAGAACTACGAATCTGATGAATCTGACCCTGAGAAATGCTCCATTGATGCCGGAGGGTCGGTAGCCTGTCGCTCTCATGGCAAAGACTGATTTGATGGACCGCATCGTTAATCTCGCTAAGCGTCGAGGACTGGTATTCCCCTCCTCTGACATCTACGGCGGGTTCCGCTCTACATGGGACTACGGACCCCTTGGCGTGCTCTTGAAGCGCAACGTCAAAGAGGCGTGGTGGAGATCCATGGTTCAGATGCGAGAGGACATTGTCGGGCTCGACGCTGCAATCCTCATGGCGCCTCGCGTCTGGGAGGCCAGCGGACACATAGACACGTTTACCGACCCTCTCGTTGATTGCAAGCAATGCCAAGAGCGTTTCCGTGCAGACCAACTCCCAGAATCGGGGGCCTGCCCAAAATGCGGAACCAAGGGCTCGTTTACTGAGGCGCGACAGTTTAATTTGATGTTCAAGACATTCGTGGGGCCAGTCGAGGATGCTGCATCGATCGCATACCTTCGCCCGGAGACTGCTCAGGGAATTTTTGTTAACTATGCAAATGTGCAGACGACTATGCGACGCAAACCTCCATTTGGAATTGCGCAGGTCGGTAAGTCGTTTAGAAACGAGATCACGCCAGGAAACTTCGTCTATAGAACTCGCGAGTTTGAGCAGATGGAGATGGAGTTCTTTGTCCCGCCTGAGGATGGGGAGAAGTGGTTTAAGTACTGGTGCGATGAGCGCATGAGTTGGTATACCGACCTTGGAATTGCTCCTGACACTCTGCGTCTACGTCAGCATGAGACAAGCGAGCTCTCGCATTATTCGAGTGGTACCGCTGATGTTGAGTTCATGTACCCATGGGGTTGGGGAGAACTAGAGGGTGTAGCCAACCGTGGCGACTACGACCTTCGTAAGCACGCAGAGTTCTCAGGGCAAGATCTCTCTTACTTCGATCAAGAGAAGGACCTGCGCTATGTGCCGCACGTAATTGAGCCTGCAGCAGGCGCCGATAGAGCGACGCTCGCCTTTCTCCTCTCCGCATACTCAGAGGAAGAGGTTGAGACTGCAGCAGGGAAGACCGAGACGAGAACTGTTCTACGACTTGACCCACGCCTCGCTCCCATCAAAGTTGCGGTACTACCGCTATCTAAGAACGAGCAGCTCGTACCAGTCTCTGCTGAGATCGCATCGGCCCTACGGCCGCACTGGATGATCGATGTAGATGTCTCAGGCTCAATCGGGCGCCGCTACCGCCGTCAAGATGAGGTCGGAACCCCGCTATGTGTAACTGTTGACTTTGAGACCCTTGAGGATCGCTGCGTAACTATTCGTGAGCGCGACTCAATGTCTCAAGAGCGCGTTGCTATAGCGGACCTGGTCGCATGGTTACGCGATCGCCTTCCGTTGTAATGGATTACTACTCGATACTTGGCGTCACGAATGCGGCCTCTAAGACAGAGATCAAGACTGCTTACCGTGAGCGCAAAGAGGCTCTAGCTGCAAAGGACGAGAGTTCGGCTAAGAATGAAGCCGCACGAACCGCCAATCGGTTAGAGGGAGCGGCGTTAAACGAGGCATGGAATGTGCTCTCAGACCAGAGCCAGCGCGATCGTTACGACGCTCAGATCGCATCGCGCGACTCCGAGGTCATCGAAGGTAGCGCCATTGAACTCTCAGCCTCTGTCGGTGGCACACCAGCCAAATTTGGAGAGCGGACTCCAGCCCCACCTAACTCGCCACCTCCGAGTGTTGGCGGAGGGCCGCTATCTCAACGCTCTCGGCGAGCACGTCTAGCGCTTCCAGCAGGAGTAGAGCTAGCCGATACTCGTCCACGCATACTCGCGATGGTCTTCGATATCACAGTGATAATTCTTCTTGTTATCTGCACTCAGATTGCGGGGGCCAAGATCATCTCGGAGCGGTACCCCGTGCAGAAGGAAGCCAACGCGACTGCGGGGGAAGCGCGTGCCGCTACCGCCAAAGATTTATCGGCAGCCTCGAAGTCCCTCAAAACAGCCGAGGATAAGGCGAGTAAGGCGACGGGGGATGAGAAGGCGTCAGCGCAGGCAGAGGTCCAGAAGCGTGAAGAGGCTGAGAAGGCAGCGAAGAAGGCTGATCAGAGTGCTGCAGAGGAGCTGAAGAAGACTCAAGAGGACCTTCGCGGCCCAACGACGGCTGTCCTCGTGGCTAGCTCCATTTTGGCGCTGTTCTATCTAGTCCCGTCGACTGCGCGCACCGGCCGCACCCTTGGTAAGAGAATGCGTGGCGTAAAAGTGCTTCGCAGTAATGGCGAGCCGCTCACATGGTGGCCAGCATTCTCTAGGTACCTGCTCCCGGTGGCGATTGCGACTGCACTCTTCTACTCCCCGCCGGGGCTGCTACTTGCCCTTGGATCGGTTCTCTGGTGGCTCTGGGACCCGAATCGCCAAGGCTCCCATGACCGCATCTCGAAGACCATTGTGGTATCCGCACCAGTTCCAAGGCTGAGCCTCGGGCGTCGCTGAGGGCATCCTTCTCTATAGGCTGCCTTGCGCTAATCGAGTAAATCTCTAACGATCCCGATAACGAAGCGGCTTCGAGGCTGCCCGTCTTCTAGGATTCCCCGAACTATCCATACCCCAAGGCCATCCCCGTAGGGCTATCCCCGTAAGGAACCCATAATTCCATGAAATATGTATACGCGTTCTCAGAAGGCTCCAAGGAGCAGAAGTTTCTCCTCGGCGGCAAGGGAGCAAATCTTGGTGAGATGACCAAGCTCGGACTCCCAGTGCCTCCAGGGTTCACGGTATCTACCGACGCTTGCAAGGCATACATGGCTAGTGGCGACGTAATTCCTGCAGGTCTCATGGATGAAGTAGCCGCGTCCCTTAGCGCCCTCGAGGCTGCAATGGGTAAGCGCCTCGGTGATGCAGACGACCCGCTGCTCGTCTCGGTTCGTTCTGGTGCAGCATTCTCGATGCCGGGCATGATGGATACCGTTCTCAACCTTGGGATGAACGATGCCTCCGTCGTTGGGCTTGCAAAGCAGACAGGTAATGAGCGTTTCGCATATGACTCGTACCGCCGCTTCGTTCAGATGTTTGGAAAGATTGTTCTTGACGTAAGCGCGTCAAGCTTTGAAGAGGCGCTCCACGATCTGATGGAGGAGCGCAAGGTCGCTGTCGACACCGCGCTCACCTCAGAAGATTTGAAAGGCCTTGTCACAACATTCAAAGCGATTGTCCAGAGTGAGGCTGGGGTTGATTTCCCAGACACGCCCCAAGAGCAGCTCTCATACGCTATTGAGGCAGTCTTTAAGTCTTGGAACGGCAGGCGCGCTAAGGATTACCGCAAGATGGAGGGCATCGCCGATGACCTCGGTACCGCTGTAAACGTGCAGACAATGGTCTTTGGAAATAAGGGTGACGACTCTGGTACCGGTGTGGCGTTTACGCGTAACCCTTCAAGCGGCGAGAGCGCCCCTTATGGAGACTTCTTGGTCAACGCACAGGGCGAGGATGTCGTTGCCGGTATCCGTATGACTGAGCCCCTATCAGCGATGGGTAACGAGTTCCCCGAGTGCCACGTCGAGTTAATCAGTGTGATGTCTCAACTTGAGAAGCACTACCGCGACATGTGCGACATTGAGTTCACGATTGAGCAGGGTCGTCTATTTATTCTCCAGACACGCGTCGGTAAGCGCACCGCAGCAGCCGCACTTCGCATGGCAGTCGAGATGCAGTCTGAGGGCATGATTGATAAGAGCGAGGCGGTACTACGCGTGCAGCCCACACAGCTCGATCAACTCCTTCACCCACAGTTCGACCCAACCGCTGATTACGACGCCATCGCCAAAGGCTTAAACGCATCTCCGGGTGCAGCCGTCGGCAAGGTCTACTTCACTGCGGACGATGCAGAGGCTGCCTTCGAGGCCGGCGAGCGCGTAATCCTTGTGCGCCCTGAGACCTCCCCAGATGACCTTCACGGAATGATCGCCGCAGAGGGGATCCTTACCTCCCGAGGCGGGCTTGTTAGTCACGCCGCGGTAGTCGCACGCGGAATGGGGAAGCCAGCAATCTGTGGTGCAGATGAACTCAATATCGATCTCGGGCGAAGGTGCTTCAGCGTCGACCGTATTCAGGCAGACGGAACGACTCTCACCACAACTGTTCTGGAGGGCGAGGTCATCTCCATCAACGGCAGCACGGGTGAGGTTGTCGTCGGCGAGGTTGCCGTTGTTGAGCCAGAGCCGGGAGAGTATTTCGGGATTGTTCTTGGGTGGGCCGATGAGTTCCGCACTCTTAAGGTGCGTACTAACGCAGACCTACCTGAGGACTGCGAGAAGGCTCTCGAGTTCGGCGCCGAAGGGGTTGGCCTCTGCCGCACGGAGCACATGTTCTTAGGTGACCGCTTGCCCATCGTTCAGGCGATGATTCTTGCTGATACCCCCGAGGCTGAGGAGGCCGCTCTCGCTGCCCTCCTTGTGCAGCAGCGCATCGACTTCGAGGGCATCCTCAAGACTATGGATGGCCTCCCCGTAACGGTGCGCCTTCTTGACCCGCCGCTACATGAGTTTCTACCGAACCACGACGAGCTTCAGGCTCGCCGCACCGCTGCGTTTATCCGGGGCTCGGCAGACCCTGAGGCTGAGCACCTCTGGGCAGCGGTTAAGCGATGGGAAGAGTCCAACCCGATGCTCGGTATTCGTGGATGCCGTCTCGGAATTTTAAAGCCAGCGCTTTACAGGCTCCAGGTACGTGCACTCATTGAGGCAGCAGTAACACGCAAGCGTGCTGGGGGCGACCCGCAGGTAGAGATCATGGTCCCGCTCACTGTTATTCGTACAGAGATGGAGCTAATCGACGGATGGATTCGTGCCGAGGCTGAGGCAGTATTTGCTGAGCAGGGCGAGCGCGTTGAGTATCTCGTCGGCACGATGGTTGAGACGCCTCGTGCGGCGATTACTGCTGGCGAGATCGCTGAGACTGCAGAGTTCTTCTCATTCGGTACAAACGACCTAACGCAGATGACATTTGGTTTCAGCCGTGACGATGTTGAGGGTCGCATGATGCCGATCTATCTCGAGCAGAAGATTCTAAACGTCAGCCCGTTCGAGCAGTTAGACCGCTCTGGAGTCGGCGAGTTAATTCGCTGGGCCAAGGAGAAGGGGAGAGCGGTTCGCCCCGATATCAAACTCGGTATCTGCGGTGAGCACGGTGGAGACCCAACCTCGGTTCACTTCTGCCACGAGATTGGGCTCGACTACGTCTCCGCATCCCCATATCGGGTTCCGCTCGCTCGCCTTGCTGCTGCGCACGCCGCACTTGGAGCGGGTGGTCCGGGCACCACGGCCTGATGTCCCACCACATCGCTACCATTTGTTCCTGTGAGTAATAGCGATGAGGCCATCAACCCAGTTCTTAGTGAGCGCGCCATTGCATGGGCAGCCACAATGGAGGGGAACACCGCTGGCGGCTCGGTAGTTCGCGCCCACTCAGACTCGCGCGCAAGCATTAGTTCTATTGAGATAGTTGGTCGCGAGGCACGCGAGGAGGCTGAGCAGGCATGGCTCGCCGATGGCGCAACGCTCTCTCGTGGTGGAGGGAATCGCTCCATTGAGGAGGATCCCGACTCAGATCGCACATGCTTTGAGCGTGATAGGGATCGTATTCTCCACGAGGCAACGGCGTTCCGTCGTCTCTCAGGTAAGACGCAGGTATTTATTTTTCCAGAGGACCATCAGCGCACTCGCCTCACTCACGCTCTCGAGGTAGCCCAGGTTGCTACGAGCATTGCTCGCGCATGTCGTTTAAATGTGGCGCTCACTGAGGCGATTGCGCTCGGGCACGACTGCGGTCACGGTCCATTTGGGCATGCCAGTGAGGATGCGTTCGCTCCATACCTTGAGGGCGGCTACGACCACGCGGTCTGGGGCGCCGATGTCGTTCTCGCTCCTCTAAATCTCTGCATCGAGACGCTCGACGGAATCCGTAACCATTCATGGTCCCGCCCCGCTCCGATGACCCCTGAAGGGGAGGTTGTCTCTTGGGCAGATCGGATCGCATATGTATGCCACGACTTCGAGGATGCCGTGGAGGCTGGAATTGTCTCGCCCTCGATGCTCCCCGAGTTAGTGCGCTCCAAATGCGGCGATACGCGCTCGAGTCAGCTCCACACATTTATTAACGCTGTCACCTCAGCTATCCGATCAACAGGCCAGATTGGAATGGCCCAGCCCATCGCCGAGGCGCTATCTGCATTCCGGGCCTTTAACTATCAAAACATATATATGCGCCCGGCCTCGGTGGCCCAGGGGGAGTCCGTATCTCGCCTCCTGAGGGCCCTCGTTGAGTTTTACGCCGATCGCCCTAATCGGCTGCCTTTCGAGGAACTTGGCCACGCAGGGCATGAAGGCGTCTCAGCGGGGAGTGATTATGCGCTGCGTGAGGCGGTTACCTACGTGGCTGGAATGACCGACCGCTTTGCTTTCGCTCAGGCTCGATCTCACCTCGGCTGGGACCTTGCATCTACACCTGCTGGTGTCGACCTAGGCAGATGAAACTGGGGATGAATTTTAGGAGCGGCTCTCAGTTCGACCCGCCTATTTTGAATCCCACCCATGTTGACCCCCCACTCACCTCGCTGAGGGGTGCCGGGGCACTGCCGACGCTCGCGGCGTAACCTCTAGAGCAATGGGAATTGTTGCAGAGGACATTGTGCGCGTGCGAGAGGCGACAGATATCGTCGCCCTCATCAGTGCTGATAAAAAATCACGGAATTCATATCGACATCCGAATTAATCGTAACACACCCATCGGAAAAACAGATGCCGCAGGCATATCAGATATCGTCATCGAATCGGCATTGTCAACGATTCTCGATCTAGAGGATTCAGTCGCAGTAGTTGATGGTACAGACAAAGTAGTGG
>JBAXPT010000054.1:0-10644 GCA_037132095.1 Actinomycetes bacterium | reverse complement strand
TAAGACCGTCACCATTAAGACCGTCACCAACAAGTTCTGGTGCGATTACCTCTCCATCGATTGTGAAGGATCGACGCGGGCCGCCAGCGCGATAGCCCATTGCTTCATCTACAAGGCGCTCTACTTCGATTCCGTCGAGAGTCTCATGCTGCAGAAGTGCTTTCGTAACCGCATCTAGGCCCGGGCGAAATTTGGTGAGCAACTCAACTGTGCGCTTCTCTTGCCCACGCAGAATCGTCTCAACCTCTTCGTCAATTACGCGTGCTGTCTCGTCGGAGTAGTCGCGTGTGTGCACAAGATCTTCGCCGAGGAAAACAGCGCCCTGCGCGCCCCAAGCCATTGGCCCTATGCGGTCGGACATTCCCCACTCGCGCACCATGCGCCGCGCAATCTCGGTGCCCCTAACCAAGTCGTTCTGGGCGCCTGTTGATTGACTGTCGTAGACGTTCATCTCGGCTACGCGCCCTCCAAGGAGCACGCAGAGCATGTCCTGTAAGAAGTTCTTGTCGTGCGAGTAACGCTCCTCCTCGGGTAGTTGCTGGGTCATGCCTAGGGCCATACCAGTCGGGAGAATTGTCACCTTGTGTACAGGGTCTGCATGCTCGAGTACGTAGGCAGCGAGTGCATGCCCTGCCTCATGTACTGCGGTGTGCTCTTTCTCTATGTCGTTCATTACGACTGTTGGGCGCTTAAGGCCCATAAGCACACGGTCTCGAGCATCCTCGAAGTCGATTGCATGCACGGATTTCTCTCCTCTGCGTACAGCGAAGAGTGCTGCCTCATTGACAAGGTTGGCTAGATCGGCACCAGACATTCCTGGCGTCCCTCTCCCCACTACCGCAACATCTACATCGCTCGAAATTTTCTTTGCGCGGAAGTGGACCTTGAGAATGTCAACGCGCTCGCCCAGTGTCGGGAGAGGAACCATTATCTGACGATCGAATCGCCCCGGGCGAAGAAGAGCGGGGTCAAGTACATCAGGTCGGTTGGTGGCCGCCATCATGACGATTCCTTCCGAGGCCTCAAACCCATCCATCTCGGCGAGCATTTGGTTGAGCGTCTGCTCGCGCTCGTCATGACCACCGCCGACACCCGCGCCGCGCTTGCGACCTATTGAGTCGATCTCGTCTACGAAGATAATGGCAGGGGCTTGTTTGCGCGCTGTCTGGAATAGATCGCGAACGCGCGCTGCACCTACACCGACAAACATCTCCATGAAGTCCGAACCGGTGATTGCTATAAATGGAACACCAGCCTCGCCGGCCACTGCGCGCGCTATGAGCGTTTTACCGGTTCCAGGAGGGCCGACAAGTAGGACGCCGCGCGGAATGCGCGCTCCAATCTCGGTAAATTTAGCAGGGTGCTTCAGGAAGTCGACGACCTCTGAAATCTCTTGTTTTACAGGCTCGTACCCTGCTACGTCAGCGAAGGTGGTAGTTGGATTATCAGAGTCGTAGACCTTGGCTCGGCTGCGCCCGATGCTCATCATTGAGCCCATCTGGCCTTGAGCGCGACGGTTCATCCATACGAAGAACCCAATAATGAGGATAACGGGAAGCAGGTAGATAATTGCCTGAAAGAAGGCGTTGGAGGACTCTCGCTTGTAGGTGTAGTCAACTCCTTCTTTTTTCATCTGGCGTACTACAGAGTCGGGGAAGGCATCATTTGGTCCACTGCTTGTAAACACCTCGGCGCCGTCTTGCTTAGCGCTTCCGGACTTTGTGAACTCTCCATTCATTGAACCCGTTGCGGGATCGAGGGAGACAGATTTAATTCGCCCCTGGCCTACGTAGTCTGAGAACTGGGAGTAGGTGATGGTTGCACTTGGCTTGGCATTACTGTCACCGAGATTGAGAGCAAGGAACGCAGTGATGACAATGCCGATTAGAAGGAAGGGCAGCCAGCGTGGGCGCGCCTTCGTTGACGATGGCTTGCCGGAGCTCTTGCCTGCGCCTTTGTTCTGGTTCTTATCGGTCTTCTTATCGCTCTCGCCGGATTTAGGGGTCTTGCGGCTTAGAGATGGGGGCTTCATAGCCATGGGTGGGCTCCGCGCTATTAAAGATGCTCTGCATCGGATTCGTGACTGGAGCCCTATCGTAGGCACCGACAGGGACTTAATTGTCCTCGGGCCTACGATCAGGGAGATATGAGCGCCATCGCACCTAACTCAAAGCCAGCCTCCGGCATAGGCAACTCACCGAGTGTTCGATGGGGATTAGGCGATGCCATCTGGGTCTGGTTGGCAGCACTCGCCGTAACCCTCTTTGCCGGAGCCGCGTTCGCTGCCCTTCGAGGTGCTCTGGGTGGCAGTGGATCAAGCGGCGATGCTCTCACCGATATCTGGGGCCTTGTATTTAGTTCTTTGATTCAGAATGCCGCGATAATTGGTTTCATCATCGTCGTATCCCATTTGAAGGGCGTCGGTTCCCTGCGTAGAGATTTTGGGCTGCGCCTGCGGATTCGAGACTGGTGGTGGCTACCCGTTGGCGCCGTAATCTCGGTGGGCTCCGCCATTTTATTGGACCCCATCCTTCATTTCATGGGTAAACCGCCGACTCAGGCCGTAGTGACGATCATCGACAAGAGCAGCGGCGCCGGTGCACTAGCAGCTGCTCTATCGGTCGCTATCGCCGCGCCTATCGCCGAGGAGTTGCTCTTCAGAGGGCTTGTTCTGCGCTCCCTCCAACGGCGATACCGACCGGCAGTGGCGATCGCTGTTACCTCCCTCATATTCGCAGTCGTTCATCCGTTGCTAGATCCGAAGGCCATTCTTGCTCTGGTGCCTCTGCTCATACTCTCTGTCGTCTCTGGAATACAGGCAGCACGCAGCGGCAACCTCTCGCGATCAATCTGGCTTCACATGGGTTTCAACGCGATTACTGCCGCCGGGCTTCTCCTCAATTAGCGACGCTCTTGAGAGCGTTCGGCCTTCCTTGGTGGCCAGATAGGTGCCGCAGCTAGGGCTTAGGGCCCCTCAAAGTCCCCATTTCTCGCCATTTTACGGCTTCTAGAATTTTTTCAGGTGGTGACTACAGGTATTAGGGCCCAGATGCCGATACCTGAAATGCTCATAGAGAGCACCTATCGAATCGCTTATAAGGAGAACCAAATGCTCTGCACTAACTGCAATAAAAAGAACGTAATTGAGATCCGCATGACTGTTGGCGGAGAGAGTCTCGCCTTCCACCGCTGCGGAAGTTGCGACGCCAAGGCATGGACCTCTGGAGAGGCAACTATTGAACTCGGGCGAGTCTTAGACCTTGCACGCCCTGCACGCGTCTAATTATACGGGTTTAATTATACGGGTTTAATTATCTGGTAAATCCTTTAGTTCTATCGCGCACTTTTATGGCTCAATGAGTGAGAGAATCTCGCTCTTGACTTCTCCCGGTAAGTACCAAGCATCTTTGACGCCTGAGCGAGTTGTTGGTTCCCCACGTTCGAAGACGGTTTTGAGCGATAAGACTCGCGACTGGGGATCCATCCTCTCAGCCCTAGTAGTAGTTGCTAGTTGCCTGACGGTGCTTGCTGCGCTGCATCCAGAACTGCTTATCAAATCAACGACTGCCGCTGGCGGCGACATGGGTGCCCATGTCTGGTTCCCGGCATACCTGCGCGATCACCTTCTTGGTCAATTCCGTGTGGCGGGTTGGGCGCCTGATTGGTTCGCTGGATTCCCTGCCGGTCAGTTTTATTTCCCCCTCCCTGCATTGACTGTCGTGTTCTTGGATCTTGTACTGCCCTACAACGTTGCTTTTAAACTTGTAAGCGTCATAGGTGTAGTGATGATGCCCGCAGCCGCCTACGCGTTCGGGCGTGGGCTGCGAGCCCCGCGGCCGACCCCCACGCTCTTCTCGCTAGCCACCGTGCTCTTCTTGTTCTTTAAAGGTGCAAGCGGCCCAGGCCCGAATATTCAGACCATTGCTTTCAATCAAGGCATCATGGGAGGGACGCTAAGAAGCACGCTCGCCGGAGAGTTCTCTTTCTCAATTGCATTGGCTCTCGCATTGGTATTTCTTGGGGCCTTTGCATCGGCGCTCGATCGAAGAACCCGTGCGTGGATTCCAGCGTTACTTCTGGCAGCGACTGTCATGAGTCACATTGTTGTTGCAATATTTGCAGTCGTCGCAGCCTTGGTCATCTGGGCAACTGCGAAGAGGCCGCTTAAATCATTCGGGCTGGCCGCAGCAATTGGTGGGGTAGGCGCACTACTTACCGCCTTCTGGAGTCTCCCGCTGCTAGCGACCTTTGGATATACCGCAAACATGCGCTACGAGAAGCTCACCGATTATTGGGTGTACCTATTTCCGCGTGAAGGATCTTGGGTAGGTCCTTTTCCTCCGTTCGCTTGGTGCTTGCTCACTCTTGCAGCGGTTGGTGTCGTCTCTGGGGCCGTCCTACGTAGGCGCTCAACTATCGCAATTACTGTGATCACAGTCGTCTTTGGGTTTGTGTTCATCCTGTGGCCAGAGCTCCACGCATGGAATCTTCGTTTTCTGCCATTTTGGTATTTCGGGCTTGGACTCTTGGCCGCGTGTGCTGTCGGCGAGGGAGTGAGGGCTTTAGCAGATGTGGCGCCGAGGTTCGTTCCTTCGCAGCAGGACGCGAAGTTTGTGACAGCGGTTGTCATGTCGTCGGTACTAATAGCCATCTCCGTATTTACCCTCGCGCGCGCTTTTAGTACCCGCGGTTTTTTAGATTTTTGGGCTGAGTGGAATTACTCAGGGTATGAGGACACGCGCGCCGATGCCACGCGCGCAAAAGCCTGGCCCGAGTTCGAGGCACTCATCAATGAGATGAAGACGCTCCCTCCCGGGCGCGCAGTATGGGAGGGCGGTGGTTCGCTCGATAACTATGGGACCCCGCTTGCGCTCGAACTGCTGCCGTACTTCACCAAAGGTCGCATTCAATCTGTTGAGGGCCTCTACTTCGAGTCCGCGGCAACTACTCCATATCACTTCATGGGTGTGAGCCCTATCTCTGGGCCAGCCAATGCATCGAACCCAGTACGAGGGCTTGATTATCGCAACATTGAAGACTTCAGTCTCGGTGTGCGTTGGATGCAGGTGATGGGGGAGGATTATTACCTCGCTTACTCGGATGCAGCATTAGCAGCGGCAGCGGCCGATCAGCGATTGACGCTCTTAGCCACAACAAAGGACACCGATGGGCAGGAGCCAAAAGGCTGGAGTATTTATCGCGTCTCTGGGAGTCGACTCGTTGAGGGGTTGAGTGCTGAGCCCGTTGTTACTGAGGCGAGTTCGGCTAAGCAGAGCGACTGCTTCGACCGAGAGCCTGTAGAGGGGGTCCGTTCACCAAAGCTTGAGGCTTGGGAGTGCATGAGCGTTGGTTGGTTCAACGAACCGAGTGCCCTTGACCGGCCGTTAGTGGTAGATGGCCCTGAGTCCTGGGTCCGTGAAGCAGACCCGGTTGTCGCTCGGTTATTGGAGCGCAAGGGATTACCAAAAGTTGAGGTAACAAAACTTAAGCGGAGTGATCATTCAATCTCGTTCCACGTCTCGCGTGTTGGGGTGCCTGTCATAGTTCGCGAGTCGTATTACCCGAACTGGAGAGCCAGCGGTGCTGATGGCCCTTATCGCACTACGCCGAACTTCATGGTGGTGATTCCAACCTCAAAGGATGTGACACTTTCGTACGCGCGTTCAGGTCCAGAGTGGATCGGATTTCTTTTGAGCCTCTTGGGTGTTGTTGGCGTCGTGCTACTTGCTCGCCGCTGGCCCGTGCTTGAGGAGCCAGACGTGATAGAGACATACGGAGACATAGAACCAGGGGCAGATGCACCGGAGATGTATGACCCATTTCTGCATGGGGGAGAGGAGGTCGATGACGTGCTCGCTCTCGTATCGGCTCTCCGCACCGCTGGCTATTCCTCAGAGGCCTCTCTCCTCTCACGCTCACGGCGTGGACCTAGGGCGGATGCAGGGCTGGCTCTGGCGGCTGCACTCGAGAGAATTCTTCGGATTGAAGGCTTAGATCCTGAGATTAAGGCCAGGTCTGAGGCTCTCGCTTCAATTTTTGGCGGAGCGTGACGAGCCTTAGTTAGCTCGAATGTGACGCCCCCAATCAGCGGTTAGCGCTTCCCCGATTAGTATCCAACGTCCCGCCCACAGGGGCGGTTGAGTACCAGAGGCCACCAGTGCCCGATTCACTTGACACAATCTTTAAGGCCTACGACGTCCGCGGTGTTTATCCGACGGAGATTGATGAGGCTATTGCCCATCGCATAGGGAATGCCTTCGTGGCATTTACCGGTGCCTCGACAGTTGTAGTTGGGCACGACATGCGCCCGTCTTCAATTCCGCTGAGCCGCGCATTTATCGAGGGTGCCATACTCGCTGGCGCAGATGTTGTTGATATCGGTCTGGCCTCAACCGACATGGTTTATTTTGCCTCGGGACTCCTTGATGCTCCAGCCGCGCAATTTACGGCGAGTCATAATCCTGCGCAGTACAACGGCATCAAGATGTGTAGAGCCTTAGCGGGTCCAATCGGTGAAGATACTGGGCTTGTTCAGATTAAGGAAGCGGTTGCGGGAGGACTCGTAGAACGCGCAGAAGAGCCGGGAACAGTCTCCCAGCGCGGGCTTCTAGACGAGTTTGCCGATCATGTCCGATCCTTTATCCAAGAGCCTGAGAAACTGCGCCCGCTGGTCGTAGTAGCGGACACCGCGAACGGCATGGGTGGACTAGTCGTACCAGCGGTATTTGAGAAACTTCCGTTTGATCTGACAATTCTCTACGTGGAGCTAGACGGAACCTTCCCGAATCATCCTGCCGACCCAATTCAGCCAGAGAATCTTGTAGATCTTCAGCGAGCAGTGCTCAAGCACGGAGCCGATATCGGACTCGCTTTCGATGGTGATGCAGATCGCGTATTTGTCGTGGATAACAATTCCAATCCAGTCTCCGGCTCTCTGACCACCGCGATGGTTGCAAAGTCGATACTGCAGGCCTCGGGCCCAGGCGAGAAGGTCGTACACAACCTCATCTGCTCTAAGTCGGTTGCAGAGATTGTGACAGAGATGGGCTGCGAGCCGATTAGGTCGCGGGTCGGGCATTCATTTATCAAGCAAGTTATGTCTGAGACTGGCGCAATATTTGGTGGAGAGCACTCGGGCCATTACTACTTCCGGGATAACTGGCGCGCCGACTCCGGACTCATCGCTGCAGTAGTGATCCTTGAGGAACTCAGTCGGTCCAATGCTCCGCTCTCCGAGCTCCGTACTCCATTTGAGAGATACGCAGCCTCAGGGGAGATCAACTCAACTGTCCCGGATCCAAAGGCTGTTATCGAACGTCTCTCTGAATTATTTGCCGAGCGGTTTGTGGATGCGAAACAAGATCGTCTCGACGGGCTTACCGTTGACCTCGGCGACTGGTGGTTTAATCTGCGCGCAAGTAATACAGAGCCTCTACTGCGTCTCAACCTTGAGGCTGCCGATGACTCGTCCTGCGAGGAGCGCACAGGCCAGGTCTTGGCCATCATCCGAGAGCAGACCTAGTTATAAAACTAAGCGAAGAGGGCACAGGCCTTACTGAGCCGAGGTAGTTTTACCCACAGAAACCAATACTCGAGGAGCAACACGATGGCACTAGACCCACAATTACTAGAGATTCTCGCCTGCCCTGAGGATAAAGGTCCGCTTCTTTATTTCGCGGATGAGTCTTCGCTAATTAATCCTCGTCTCAGCAGGAGATACACAGTGCGCGAGGACATCCCCATCATGCTTGTAGAGGAGAGCGAGACGATTAGCGACTCTGAGCTTGCTCGCCTCGTTGCCAAGGCCGAGTCTGAGGGTATTAGCCCAACATTTGGAGCCTGAAAATAGTGGGGCTCGACTCGCTCAATTTCTTGGAGGCTGTGCGCGGACTGCCTGAGCAGATCGCAGATGCGCACGTAGCCGCTCGCGACGCACTTCGAGGAGCTTCGCTTCCTGCGCCGGTGGACCTGACGAGCATCGCTGTGCTTGGTATGGGTGGGAGTGGAATCTCGGGCGATGTCCTTGCCTCCGTAGGGAGCAACGAACTCTCGCTCCCCGTGTTAGTTCATAAGCAAATCCGAACGCCTGCCTACATCGGCGAGCGAACGCTCGTTTTCGCTGTTTCCTACTCAGGAGAGACAGAGGAGACTGTGGCCATGACGCGCGGTGCAATCGCAGCAGGGGCCCAAGTTGTAGTTGTCTCGAGTGGAGGGGAACTCGCTCGTATGGCGAACGAGTCGGGTGCGCTTCACCTTTCTTGCCCGCCCGGATTTATGCCGCGTGCTGCAATCGGCGCCCTAGTCGCACCGATACTCAGCACGCTCGGAGCAATTGGATTGCTTACAAATGTGGATGATGACCTGATCTCAGCGCGCGACCAACTTGGAGTTCGCCGTGATGCTTGCGCTCCCGAGGTTCCAGCTCCAGAGAATATTGCAAGAGAACTAGCGCGCAATATTGGCGGAACCTTCCCCGTCATATATGGCGGTGGGGCTATTGGTTCTGTCGCTGCGATGAGATGGAAATGCGACATCAATGAGAACGCAAAGGCACCTGCCTTCTGGGCTGCGTACCCCGAGCTCGATCACAATGAGATCTGCGCATGGGGGCAGCACGGAGACGTCACCCGGCAGGTCATCTCGATGATCGAACTGCGCCACGATTTTGAGCATGATCGCCTCTCGCAGCGAATAGAAGTGACGCGCGACATAGTTAGCGAGGCGGTGCACCAGGTGCTCGAGGTCCGCGCTAGCGGTAACGGTCGCCTTGCACAGTTGCTCGACCTTATGTACGTGGGGGATTGGGTATCCGTCTACATGGCGATCAACGCTGGGGTGGATCCAGGGCCTATCGAGGCAATCGCAACTCTGAAGGGCATTCTGGCCGCCACGACGGGGTAGTATGTGGTTCTGGTCGGGCCCAAAAGCGGCTGTCACCCGGTGATCTGGGCCGACTCCATCCGAGTAGCGCGAACCCGTCTCGATAGACGTTTAGTTACTGGTACTTGTATTGGTCCCTGTAAATAGATTCTTGATAGATGAAGTAGCGCCCTTCAACATGGAGACGAAATGACAGCCATTCAAGAAACAAATACTGCAAAAAACGCGTCACAGCGCGTTCTCTCTCCCGATGACTTCAAGGTCGCAGACCTGAGCCTCGCTGTATTCGGCCGCAAAGAGATTGACCTCGCCGAGCACGAGATGCCTGGTCTTGTGTCACTGCGCGCTCGTTACGCAGAGTCACAGCCACTGAAGGGTGCGCGCATTACGGGTTCACTCCACATGACGATTCAGACCGCAGTGCTCATTGAGACTCTCGTTGATCTCGGCGCAGAGGTTCGCTGGGCGTCTTGCAACATTTTCTCAACGCAGGATCACGCTGCTGCGGCAATTGCAGTCGGGCGCGGTGGCTCTCCTGAGAAGCCAATCGGTGTTCCAGTATTCGCATGGAAGGGCGAGAGCCTTGATGAGTACTGGTGGTGCACAGACCGAGCACTCTCGTGGGGTGGCGGCACCGGGCCCAACATGCTCCTTGATGACGGTGGAGATGCAACCCTTCTAATTCACAAGGGCGTTGAGTTTGAGAAGGCCGGTGTAGTGCCTGACCCTTCTACTGCTGACAATGAAGAGTTTGCAGTGATACTTGGACTCCTTGCAAAGATCTTGGTTGAGACACCAAACCGTTGGCACGAAGTTGCAGCCGAGATGATCGGTGTGACCGAGGAGACAACTACCGGAGTCCACCGCCTCTATCAGATGGAGGAGACGAACCGCCTCCTCTTCCCTGCGATCAACGTAAATGACTCCGTCACCAAGTCGAAGTTCGACAACCTCTACGGATGCCGCCACTCGCTCATCGACGGAATCGCACGCGCTACCGACGTAATGATCGCCGGCAAGGTCTGTGTAGTTGCTGGTTACGGAGATGTCGGCAAAGGCTCCGCCCAGTCATTGAAGGGCCAAGGAGCACGAGTTGTAATTACTGAGGTGGACCCAATCTGTGCGCTGCAGGCAGCGATGGAGGGCTATCAGGTAGTGACAATGGAGGACGTGATTGAGACAGCCGATGTTTTCATTACCGCGACTGGGAACATGAATGTCATCACCGCTGCTCACATGGCCAGCATGAAGCACAACGCTATCGTCGGAAATATCGGTCACTTTGATACCGAGATCGACATGGCGGGCCTCGCGAAACTCCCAGGTATCAAGCGCATTGAGATCAAGCCTCAGGTCGACGAGTGGGTATTTGCTGATGGGCATTCGATAATCGTGCTTGCAGAGGGGCGCCTTCTGAATCTTGGTTGCGCCACTGGCCACCCGAGTTTCGTAATGTCGAACTCATTTACCAATCAGGTAATTGCGCAGATTGAACTCTTTGGTCACTCTGAGTTCTATGAGAACAAGGTCTACGTACTGCCCAAGCACCTCGATGAGGAGGTCGCAAGACTCCATCTTGAGAAACTTGGAGTGCATCTCACAGTTCTTACAGAGGACCAAGCTGATTACCTAGGCATACCTGTATCAGGCCCTTACAAGCCTGAGCGTTATCGCTACTAATTTCTAAAATTAGTAAAGCATTGTTAGCGGCGACCGGGGGCTGTCACAGGCCCCCGGTATCGTCGCCAACATGTTCGATCTTGC
>JBAXPT010000053.1:0-10812 GCA_037132095.1 Actinomycetes bacterium | reverse complement strand
GTGATGGCGATCGCGGCTACACAGATCTAGAGCACCTTATTGAGGTCTTGAACCGGTGCTTGGAGGGGCGCCCTAGCTCAGTCGATCTCTGCATCAGCATCCTCGATGACTTAGCGAGTCATGCATCCGAGAGCGAGGAGAGGCGCAGGCGTATCGACTCGGACTCTGCCGCCGTGCAGATCACAACTATTCACTCCGCTAAAGGGCTTGAGTACCCGATTGTGTTACTACCTCTAGTGACGAAGCAGCCCAACAACACAAACCCAGAACCATTTGTATTTGGTTACGCAGGAGAACGCCTTGTAGACGCTGGCCCTGGTATTAGTTGGAGTGAGCCGGGGCGTGAGGGGACACCGGCTGATCGCTCGATTCGCAAGAGTCTCTCTGAGGCTGAGGTCAACGAAGAGGACCGGAGGCTTGCATACGTCGCTCTTACCCGCGCCAAGCATCGCCTTGTCATCTGGGTTCGACACTCGCGCGGCTCAGAGAAGGGCGGACTCGGGAGACTTCTCTGGGGAGAGCGAGTCGGTGGTGCACTAGCGAAACCGAGTGACACACACGCGCCTCTCGCTAAGGATCCTGAGTCGGGAGTCGCAAAGCCTAAGACAACAATTGAAGCGACAGCCTGCTACGACGCTCTAGCTGAACTTGCCCCTTCATCAATTTCACACCGCCAGATTTGGATGCGCACGCCCGGTAGCGGCGCCGAGATTCTTGGTACTCAGGGTGGCGCACCCCCAACCAAGATTCTTGATGCAGAGCGAGTACTACTGCGAGCTGGTTGGCGCGCGTGGTCATACTCATCTCTCACCGACGACAAGAGTGCAATCTCTAACTACGGACCAGAGGCACTACGCGACGACGAGCCCAACGAGCACTTAAGCGAATCCCAGTCCCCTAGCGAGCCCAACCCGTGGGATGCACTCTCAGCAGGCACCGGATTCGGTGATGCAGTTCATCGGATACTCGAGGAGGCAGATTTTGCTCTACTCCGCCCAGCGGAGGATGACACGGCGGCAAAGGCAAGCCTGATTGAGACTGTCATGGTTCATAAATACAGGCTCAGTCCGAGTGATAAGCCTGAGACACTGCGCGACTGTCTCCTAGATGCAGTGCGCACCCCCCTTGATGAAGGCTTCAATAATCGCAGTATCGCCGAGGTCATCGCAGATGGAAGCCTGAGAGAACTCGACTTCTCCTTCAACCTAGGGAGCAGCCCGGGGGCAACAACGGCAGGCGGCTCTGCAGACCTCGCTCTGATCGCAACGCTGAGCAATCAATTAGCAGCCGATGATCCGTTCCGCTCCTACTTTGCCCGTATCGGGCCAGGCATGCTGAGCGCAGATGTCGTATCCGGTTACCTAAGTGGGAGCATCGACCTAGTCGTGCGGGCGCCGAACGACTCTGGCGTGCAGCGTTATTTCGTTGTCGACTACAAGACCAACCGTCAGCGACAAGGGCACTATGACCCCGCCGCGGTTAGAGGATTGATGGAGCATGGCAACTACCCGCTTCAGGCCGCTATCTACCTTGTGGCCTTACAGCGCTACCTACGACTACGCATCGGAGACTCCTACGACCCTGCACTCCACCTTGGGGGAGCCTCATACTGGTTCATGAGAGGGCTGCTCGGTGCGGATACCCCAATCACTGATGGAGAGCGCAACGGCGTCTGTTCATGGACTCCATCCGCTGCATTCATCAATGGCCTCGACAATCTTCTCGGAGGCCAGGCATGAGCGCGGAAGAAATGATTACAGAGACAAGCCAAGAGGGTTATAGCTACGTCACAGGCTTGATCGACTACGGAATCCTCTCCTCTACCGAGAGACTCGCAGCCGACCTGATAGAGCGCCGCTGGCAGGTAAGCGACCCCGTTATAGCGTTTGCAACTGCGATTGCGGTGTGGGCCGACCGCACTGGCCACGTAGGGGTCGATCTCTCGCGCATTGAGATCGTCTTAGGCCAAGCACGGCGCACTCCGGGGAATAGCACTCCAGGGAATAGCACTCCAACGAACCGCTCCAATACTCAAGCGGAGGATCAGCTACCCCCGCTTCCGACTGCTCAAGCAATACGAGCAGCGCTGACAAGTCGGCTAGATATCGTGCACCACCTACCCGACTCACCGGGGACACATGCAGAAGCAGCAGCAAACCTGTCACCGTTAGTGCTCTGGAGAGATCGCTTATATACGCAGCGCCAATTTGTAGATGAGCGCAGCGTCGCCGAGCAGATTCAGGCGCGTTGTGTAGATGCAGCGATTAGTAATCGAGCCGCAGCGGATGCTTTCCTTGATAGGGCGGCTAAGGAACTCGACGAGAGCCAGCGTGACGCTGTCGAGATGGTGTTATCACGCCGACTAACGATTATCACCGGAGGACCAGGCACGGGCAAGACCTACACGCTTGCGCGTGCCCTCGGTGCCCTCCTCTCCGCTGAGCCAGATTTAGAGATCGCTCTCTGCGCACCTACCGGCAAGGCAGCAACTCGCATGCAGGAGTCAATCGCCGCGGCTATAGATGAAGACTTTGGGGTTACGGCGGAGACTCTCTCTGCTCTAAAGCCGCGCACAATCCATGGGCTACTCGGAGCGCGCGGTATCTCCACGCGGTTTAGCCATAACACTGCGCGCCCCCTTCGCCATGATGTTGTTGTCATAGACGAGGCGTCGATGGTCTCATTACAACTAACAGCGCGCACACTCGAGGCAATCAATCCAAACGCTCGCATTGTGCTAATCGGCGACCCCGATCAACTCTCAAGCGTTGAGGCAGGATCAGTACTCGGTGATATTGCTAACGCAGAAGGCTCCTCAATCAGGGCGAGCATCTCGACGCTCTCGACAGGCCACAGAGCAGGCGAGGCGATCGTAGGGCTAGCGCAGGCAATTCGCGATGGTGACGACGCCGCAGTTCGTAGAGCATTTACCAACTCTCCAGATCGCTTAGTGCTTATTGAGACCAGCAAGAGCGGCCCCACTCATGTTGCTGAGCACCTTGCCAATGCGGTAGCCGCATCAAAATCAGCACGCGACTCTGCAGTCTCTGGCGATGGAGTCTCCGCTCATGCTGCCTCGGTATCGCATCGCGTTCTATGTGGGCATAGAGCAGGGGCAGCAGGCGTAAGCGACTGGAACGAATACTTCGAGCGCTCAATTGGGTGCGCAGGTGCAAACTACGCGGGGCGTCCACTCATAGTCACGCAGAACAATCCAGTCACCGGTCTAGTGAATGGTGATACAGGGATCATGGTCAGTCGTGACGGCAGGACCCAGGCTTGGTTCCCGCCGCGCCAAGCAGAGTCTGAGCCAATGGAGTTTGAGCAGGTACAACTCCCACCGGTAGAGACTTCCTTTGCAATCACAATCCACAAGAGCCAAGGCTCTGAGTATGAGCATGTAATTGTCGTGCTGCCACCCGATGGCTCACCTCTACTAACACGCGAGTTGCTCTATACCGCTGTTACTCGGGCTAAGCGCTCAGTGACCTTGATCTGCACGGCTTCAGCCCTCACGAAGGCCATCGAGACAGTTACTGAGCGAGGCTCAGGGCTAATTGAGGCTCTCGCCTGAAGAGCGTGAGACACTTGGGGCGTGTCAAGACATGTCGTCGTCATCGGGTCAGGGCTTGCGGGTAGCGCGGCCGCAAGATCTATCGCTCAACTCGGCCACCGGGTCACTGTTCTTGAGAGATTCGAGGAGTCTCACCTGCGCGGTTCTTCACACGGCACCGAGCGCGTCTTTCGACTTACATATGACGACCCTCAATACATTCAACTTGGGCTAGAGGCTCTAGGTGGATGGGCTCGCCTATCCGAGGAGACTGGGGCTCCGCTACTACACCAAGTAGGCATGCTTGATTATGGAGATGCTCGCGTACTAGCGGCTCTTGAAGAATCATGCGCGTCAAACGGAGTGGAGCTGCAGCGAATCTCAAAAGCAGAGGCATCGCAGCGTTGGGGAGGAATCAAATTTGATTCAGATGTACTTCTGCAGCCTGTTGGTGGATGGATCGCAGCCGACTTAGCACTCAAAGCATTCGCGAGCTCCGCTAAACGCAGCGGCGCTGAGTTTCATTATCACTCCCCCGTGCTCTCTATAGCCAAGGTTCGCAGCGGTGGGTGGAGTGTAGAGACGCAGGGCGGCACATTTACTGCGGATGCAGTAGTGGTGACCACCGCAGGGTGGACCCACCAGTTACTCGGTGATGTGATTGATGAACGCTTCGAGGTCCCACCGATAAAAGTCACTACAGAGGTCGTCGCATACTTCGAGCGACGCGATGCTTCACTCTGGCCGAGTTTCTGCCATCACCTTGAGCCCGAGATCTATGGGCTTCCTAGCCCCGATGGCTTAGTGAAGATTGCCGAGCATGGATCCGGAGCGGAGACACACCCAGATGAGCGGTCCTTCGAGCCAGATGCTGCAACGATTCAGCGCCTCGAGGAGTACGCACGAGATTGGCTGCCTGGAATCGCTTCAACTGCTGTTCGAAGCGCAACCTGCCTCTACGCGTCGACCCCGACCGACGACTTCTTTATTGAGCGATCCGGGTCGCTCATTCTTGGGGTTGGGCTCGGCGGTCACGGCTTTAAATTTGGGCCGGCTCTCGGCGATCGAATTGCAAGTCTCGTCACTGATGCTCTCGCTGAAGCCTCTCAGTGAGCGCATTCAGCACATTTACAGACGAGACATTTAGATCACTACGTACGCGCAACTTCCGCCTCTTCTTTACGGGGCAGGTAATCTCTCAAATAGGGAACTGGATGACCCTCGTCGTCCAGACTCTCCTTGTTCTCAAGATCACGAACAGCGGAATCGCACTCGGCGTCCTAATGGTCTCGCAGTATGGACCGGTGTTACTACTAGGCCCATGGGCAGGGTTGATTGCGGATCGCTCCGATAAGCGTCGCCTCTTGATGGCCGTTCAGAGCATGGCGATGCTGCAGTCATTTGTCTTAGCCGCTCTCGCCTTCATGCCACACCCTCCGCTTTATGGCCTCTACCTAGCAGCGCTATTTGGAGGCATCACACTCGCCTTTGATCATCCCGCGCGCCGAGCCTTTGTAGTGGAGATGGTCGAGATTCAGGACGTTCCCAACGCGGTGAGCCTCAACAGCGCCCTAATGACAGGCTCGCGCATTGTTGGCCCTGCACTCGCTGGCCTTGCACTCGCCACAATTGGATTCGGTTGGGCGTTCATTGCCGATGGGGTCTCGTACATTGCGGTGATTGTTGCTTTCGCAATGATGCGCACCTCCGAGCTTCAGCGTTCTACCCCCGCAAAACGTGAGAGTGGACAAATCCGCGCTGGATTTAGGTATGCACGGAGTGTTCCAGATATCTGGACGCCACTAATAATGATGGCGATCGTAGGCACACTTACCTACAACTTCCAAGTGGTATTCCCGCTCTTTACAACCCGCGATCTTGGCGGATCCAAAGTCGCATTCACACTGCTCTTCTCGGTAATGAGCATGGGTGCCCTAGTAGGGGCGTTGGCTGCAGCGCGACGCAGGCACATTGCACTTCGAACAGTCGCTCTCTCATCGATCGCATTCGGCGCTGGCATGGCGGTTATGTCGGTCACGCCAAATATTTGGCTTGCGTATCCGGTGAGTTTTCTAATTGGGCTCGCCAGTATCGCTTTCCTAACCGCTGCGACCGGAATATTCCAGATCAACTCAACCCCCGAGATGCGCGGTCGCGTACTTGCGCTGCAGGCAATGGTCTTCTTAGGCAGCACACCAATCGGTGGCCCAATACTTGGGTGGATATGCGAGCGGTATGGAGCACGTTGGGGAATTGCAGTTGGGGCGGTGGCGGCAATCGGTGCAGGCCTCTGGGGGATGTCGCGTGTGCGCGCACGAGGACGCGCTGGAGCTAACGGAGTCGGTAATCTTCCGGATCAGCTTGGCGCGTAAGGCTCCAGAACTCCTCGAGTGAACCAGGCCAGTTCTGCGTGACCCTTCCCTCCTTATTTCGATACCAGCTAGAGACGCTCGCCTGACCCCAGACCCTTGCGTCATTCTCCGCATCAATGCGGTCGTTATATGCAGCGCAGACCTCGGGCTTGCAGTCAATCGAGGAAGCCCCCGCCTCAAGCATCACGCGCACGGCATCAAGCACGTGATTTACCTCGCACTCTGAGAAGAAGATGATGCTCCCGTTTGCAACAAGGTTGGTATTCGGGCCGTATAGGCAGAAGAGGTTAGGAAAATCGGGGACGGTCACGCCGAGATAGGCACGAGCATCGTCTCCCCAGCGAGCACGTAGATCAGCACCATCACGACCATAAATCTCCATCGGCGCAAGAAACTGTGAGGCCTCAAAACCAGTTGCCCAGATAATTACGTCGGCCTCATGGTGGTGTCCATCAGAGGTGAATATTCCGGTTTCATCTACTGACTCGATACTCGCGGTAACTAACTCAACATGCTCCGAGGTAAGCGCTCGAGCCCACGAACCATCATCAAGCACCACTCGCTTCGCAAATGGTGGGTACTCAGGTAACACAGCGTCATATAAATCAGAGTGCCCTGCATACTCGCCCATGAGATAACCGGTGAACATCGCACGAAACAGGTCGTTACCAGGTCCGGGGACGGTGCCGGCCATCAATCCATCCGAGAGGCGCCAGAAAAGCCAGAGGCGATACCACGCACGAAGGTATGGCAACTCCATAAATGCGTTTCGCGCGTCGGTAGGAATATCGTCTAAATAATTCGGTGCAGGTAGAAACCAATTTGGAGTGCGTTGGAATACCGAGAGAGATGCTGCAATCTTTGCAATCTCTGGTACGCATTGAACCGCGCTTGCTGCAGCACCAACCACTAAGACTTTTTTGCCGGCTAGATCAACGCTCTCGTTCCACTCTGCAGTATGGAAATTTGGGCCCGCGAACCTCTCAATACCCTTAAAATCAGGGATCATTGGCCGATGCAATTGCCCTACCGCACTCACCAAAATCTCTGCGTCGCGTATCTGCTCAAGGCCAGCCAAATCGCGTGTTCGAACATGCCAGCAAGATTGGGCTTCGTCCCAAGTTGCGTCTATTACCTCAACACCAAACGAAACCCGATCTGTGACCTCAAGGTCTCGCGCAACATCCTCGAAGTATTTTAGGAGTACCGGCTGAGCACTAAACTGCTGGCGCCAGTCGGCGCGAGCAGCGAAGGAGTATGAGTAGAGATGATTCGGGACGTCAACGCGACAACCCGGGTAACGATTCTCACGCCACGTACCACCAACCCCTGCACCACGCTCTAGTAACTCAACCTCGATACCCGCCTGCATTAGACGATGGGCACAGGCGATACCCGACATGCCAGCACCAATAATCAGCGCTCGGAGTATGCGCCCGGGCGTAATGCGCTCCACACTCCAATCGGGTGCACGCATATCCTCGCCTGGGAGTGCCAATTCCTCGCGCAGCATGCGAAAAGTTTGATCCTCAATATCGGTCCCTAGGGAGAACTCCATAATCTCG
Source organism: Actinomycetes bacterium (assembly GCA_037132095.1). Taxonomy (GTDB): domain Bacteria; phylum Actinomycetota; class Acidimicrobiia; order IMCC26256; family IMCC26256; genus IMCC26256. Next base: position 3,322 of record JBAXPT010000053.1, on the reverse strand, counting down.
CGGAGGAATGCCTCATCTACCTCGGCAAGCGGCGCCCCCCCGGCCTCGAGATATGCAATCGCTTCCTCCGCCACTGCAACCGCCTCATCCTGCTGACGATTATTGAGGCCACCATGCGGCTCGAGTTTTCGCGCCGGGTCAGGGGCTAGATCGGCCCGAAGCAGCGAACGATCCCCCGTCGCTTGGGCAAGGGCAGCAAGCAAGGGTGGGATAGAGATGTCACGAAGATTGCGCAAGATTTTTGAGTTTACGGCCGACCGGGGTGCTGCGCATCTTTTAGCGCTGCACGCTCGGTAATTAGGAAAAAAGAACGGCTAAATTCCTCTGGATGTCAGATCATCGCGGCCATACCCATCACATAATCGATGCCCACTTGGCGCATGCAGCACGGATGCATGTTACGAGGCACACGCATGATGATTTTGTTGCCAGCTCGGGCTCGAGTGGCGACTTAGCAACCGGCTTCGAAGCGCATGCTGCGTTTCAAACTTCCTCAATTGACGCCCTGCTTAGGGGCTCGTTCGCTGGCGATCTCACACTCGATGAACTCACTGCGCATGGAGACTTTGGCCTTGGGACTGTGCAGGGACTCGACGGCGAGTTGATCATCCTCGATGGAGTCTGCTTTCAAGTGACCTCCGATGGAGTTGTTCGCATGCCTGCAGGCTCTATGCGTACACCATTCGCAGTTGTATGCAGGTTTGCTCCACACGTCGATGAACTAATAGGCGCGTCTGGGTCACTCCCCTCCCTGGTCTCCGAGATTGATCGAATCGCATCCGAGCATGCGCAGGACCTAGGCCCAGCACCCATACTTGCGGTGCGCGTTGATGGGGTATTCAGCGAGATCGATCTGCGCAGCGTGCCCGGGCAGAGTGAGCCGTATCCACCTCTAAGCGAAGTCGTTGACCACCAGAGCGAGTGGCAGGTAATTGCAGAGCCCGGCACGAGCATCGATGGAACGCTCCTCGGCTTTCGTTTTCCACCAGAGGCTCAGGGCATCGAGGTAGCTGGATACCACCTTCATTTCCTCTCGAAGGATCGAAGCATTGGCGGCCATGTAACAGGCATATCGATGCTCAGCGGCCGACTACGCCTCGACGGCGCTACCGAGCTACACCTTGAGATCCCCGACGGGGTCGAGGTGGCAGAGGCGGATACCTCCGAAGAAACAGCAAGAGCCATACGCTCGGCCGAGGGAGGCTAAGCGCTCTCTGCTCCTCTATGCAGCACCAAAAGGTGTGCACGAGCACGAGAAACCCGAGACCTAATAGTCCCAACTGGGCAGTTACATATCTCAGCCGCCTGCGAATACTCCATACCCATCAGCGCCGTAAGCACAAACGCAATCCGTTGATCGTCGTCGAGTTGATCGAGCAGGTTGCTCCACTCCACCTCTCCTGCGAGAGAGACCGCCGACTCTGGGACTGGAACCCGCAAAGCTTCAATGCGTCGATGGCGCACTCGAGTTCTTACATAATCTGCGCATACATTCCTAGCAATTGCTAGGAGCCAAGACCTAAATTGGGATTCCCCTCGGAATTTGTGAAGCGAGTCGAAGGCTCGAAGGTATGCATCCTGAGCAAGATCCTCTGCATCATCCTGTGATCCGAGGTGGGCGCATAAGCGCAAGACGTCTACTTGAGTCTCGAGAACCAATGCGTTAATAGCTGGTCCGTCGCCATGCCTTGCTGCATCGACGAGTTCGCCGAGCGGGTCAGCAATCATAATTTTCACACCATAGTCTGTAGCCACTAGAAATTTTTTCCGGAACTTTCCTACTACGCCGCACGACAGGAGAAATATGGAGAGCCTCCCCAATCTCGCCACACGGGTAACCGTTGAGGCAGCACGCCGAGACCGTGGCTCTGTGAAGGCAATACTTCGGATTGCGCTGGCAGCGGTTGCAGTCGCTGAGTTATTTATCGCGATTCCAGACCTCTTTCTCGGTCATAGCCCGGGCGAGCAACAACACCATGCTCACATAACCCGCCACCTTGGGGCCTTCGTCTGCGCGTACGCGGTAGGCCTACTCGTGGTTGCCCTCAGACCGGCAAAAGCGAGGGCCTTTGTCCCAATGACCGTCGCACTCGCTCTGGCAATGCTCGGCGGCGCGATTGCTGATGTACACCGGGGAGATGCCTTAGCGTTGAAAGAGGCTCAACATGGGCTTGAGATACTAGGAATGGTCTTGGTATGGCTCCTCGCCGCTCGCCCTATCTGGGCACGAACCGAGACGAAAGGTAATACCCAGTCAGGCCCAGTTCCTCCGGTGCTCGACCAAGATCGCCCGCGAATCGTGCGAGTCCAGCCGTCTCCAGACCTCTAAACGGAGCCCTCCACACGTGGAGGGGTTTACTTTTGAGGATTCTCGGCTGCGGGGAACTCCCAGGGGGGTCCGCACGACAGGTAGAACGAACGGCTTAAGCCGATTCATGCCCATTACTCCACGAAAGGATCCTCTGTGCGTCATCAGATTTCCCGTTTCATATCCGTTACAGCGATCGCTGCTGTCTCGATTATCTCGGCAGGCCCAGCATGGGCACATGTCTCAATCAAGCCCGCGACGGCAGAGCAAGGTGGGTTCGCAACATTCGCTGTACAGGTTCCTAATGAGCGCGAAGCCTCAACCTCGCAGGTACAGGTCGTGTTCCCTGCAGATCACCCAATCGCGTATGTGAGTGTTCAGCCGGTACCCGGATGGACCGTCACCGTAGAGAAGACAACCCTCACCACTCCTCTCGAAGCAGAGGGCGGCGAGATATCTGAAGTCGTGTCATCAATTACTTGGACCGGAGGAAAAATTGGGCCAGGGCAGTTTCAGCAATTCTTAATCTCGGCAGGGCCTCTACCAACTGACACTGACATGCTTGAGTTTAAAGCGATTCAGACCTACGAAAACGGCGAGATCGTGCGCTGGATTGAGCCCACACCTGCCAGCGGAGAAGAGCCCGAGAAGCCAGCACCAACACTTGAACTCACCGCCAGCTCAGGAGATGCACACGGGGGCGAGACCAAGGAAGCAGCAAGCAGCACTTCAGATAATGACTCCAACGTTCTTGGCATCATTGCTGTAGTCGTTGCCGGGCTTGCACTTGTAACCGGAGTTGCAGCATTCTCTAGAGCCAAAGGCGCTAAGGCTTAATACCGCTTTAGTTCTCAGTTAGCAAACCGAATTAGAGAGGGGCGTCACCGGAAGGTGGCGCCCCTTCTTATGCTCTAGCTCGAGCGGGTCTTTGAGCTACTTGCCACTTGCGATCGCGCTGCATTTAAGGGACCGCTCTATTTAAGGGACAGTCCAAAACTTGCAGTCGGTTGGAGT
>JBAXPT010000052.1:0-11120 GCA_037132095.1 Actinomycetes bacterium | reverse complement strand
TAATCGCACTGAAAATGACCGAGGGCGGAACTGAGGTCGAAGGCGTAGCCGGTCAAATGAACCGGCAACGACGATCGGAGTGGGCATGGTTGTCACACCGTCATTGTTTAATGAGGACATGAGTTCACAACTTCGTCTCCTCCCGGGCGGCCAAAGAAGCCGTCGCTTAGATGCCAAGACCCGGCAGATAGGGCGCAAGGGTGTCGCAGAGGCACGCGCAACCCTCGCACGCATTCAGCAGGCACCGAGCACCAAGCAACGCCTCCCCCACACGGGGTGAGCCTTCTTGACAGGTACCGTCGGGCAGCGGTCATGGGTAGAGGGCAATCGCTCTTAGAGCGCGCCGCACAGCCTTCCGAGAGCCGAGCCGTTAGCCTCACCCCCATGCCGCTTCTCGCTGTAATCGACTGTGAAACCACAGGCCTTGCATCGCGCGATCGCATAATTGAGATTGCAGTAGTTGTACTCGACCCAAGCACTCCAGGGCTCGATGTCGTCGACGAATACGACACGCTTATCAACCCTGAGCGCGATGTCGGCCCGGTTCATGTTCATGGGATTACTGCTTCAATGGTCGAGGCAGCACCAACGTTCGCCGAGATCGCCGGAGATTTAGCGGAACGCCTGCACGGTCACGTACTCGTCGCACATAATCTTCCCTTCGACCTGCGAATGATCGCTAGCGAGATTGATCGCTTGGATGCAGAGTTCAATCCGGGTGAGGGGATCTGCACCTACAGACTCTCCGGCACCAGCCTCTCGAAGGCGGTTAAGCAGCACAGCATCACTCTCGACGACCACCACCGTGCCATTGCAGATGCACGCGCCTCGGCAGAGATCCTAAAGAAGCTCTACAGAGATGCCCCGACCAATGTCACCGCAGCGAGTCTCGATGGCGACCTACACAGGTCTTTCCGCACACTGCGCAGAGATGCATTCTCAATAGACGGAGCGGCAGTACTCGCACGTGTCTGCGCCGAGGCTGAAGCCCGCGCTGGTTCATTCGATCGCTCTTATCTCGAGACTCTCGATTGGATGCTCGATGATTTTCATCTCGATAGCGATGAGCGAGGAGCCCTGCAGGTTCTTGCAACACACGCGCAGGCCGGCGCCGGTGAAGTCTCCGACCTACACGACCGCTACTTCGATGCCTTTGTTGCAGCCAGCAAGCGCGACGGAATCATCTCCGAGCTTGAGCACGCAGCACTTGAGCGCTTAGCAACGCTCCTTGAGGTCCCGATGCATCGCGTGCCTCCGGCTGATGAGCTACCTGGGATTACAGCAATTACTCCCGGAATGCGCGTCTGCTTCACCGGCACCGTCGTTGATGACCGCGGCAACGAATGGGCAAGATCGAGGCTTGAGGCAACCGCTGTTGCGGCCAAGTTGATACCAGTTGAGAGCGTTACGCGCTCTGCCTGCGATTTGGTTGTAGCTGCTGACCCGTCATCATCATCTGGCAAGGCACGCAAAGCGCGTGACTATGCAATACCGGTTATTTCGGTGGATGATTTTGTTGCGCTAACAAAGAGCATGGCCTAACTCAGTAAGCACTATTACTAAGAGAACGCTCTACCAAGCCGCGCTAACCAACTAGGAATGCAGATCAGCGCGCAGGGGTATAGACGCCGAACTCTCCGCGCAGCACATCGCTTACCTCGCCGAGAGTCGCGTAAGCCCTAAGTGCATCCTTCATGGGGTAGAGAAGGTTCTGCGTGCCTCGAGCCGCAATGGCTAACTCCGCGAGAGCAGCGTCAACTGCACCCTGATCCCGTCGCGCACGAAGTGCTCGCACACGATCAGCCTGCTGAGTCTCAAGCAGCGGATCAATCGGGAAGACAACAGGCTCAGCATGCGAGTCCTCCGCGAAGTGATTGACACCGATAATAAATTTGTCTTTCGCATCAACAGATTTGGTCCACTCAAATGCAGCCTGCTCAATCTCGTCCTGCATGAAGCCGGATTCGATTGCAGCTACCGCCCCACCCATCTCGTCAATACGCTTGATGTACTCCCACGCTCCAGCCTCAACCTCATCGGTTAATGCCTCTACGAAGTAAGAACCAGCGAGCGGGTCAACGGTCTCGGTCACACCGGTCTCATAGGCAATTATCTGCTGAGTTCGCAGTGCCACCTTGGCCGCGGCCTCTGTGGGGAGGCCTAGAGCCTCATCGAAACCATTGGTATGAAGACTCTGGGTGCCGCCGAGAACTGCGGCGAGCGACTGAACAGCGACTCGTACAACATTGTTCTCTGGCTGCTGGGCAGTGAGCATTGATCCCGCGGTCTGGGTGTGGAATCGAAGCATCTTGGATCGCTCGTCCTTTGCCCCGAAACGATCAGTCATGATTCGATACCACATACGCCGTGCAGCTCGGTACTTGGCAACCTCCTCGAAGAAGTTGTTGTGCCCGTTCCAGAAGAACGAAAGCCGCGGGGCGAACTCATCGACATTTAGCCCTGCATCAATCGCAGCCTGCACATAGGCAATTCCATTTGAGAGCGTGAATGCAATCTCCTGCACCGCGGTAGAGCCGGCTTCACGGATGTGGTAACCCGAGATTGAGATCGTGTTCCAACGGGGGATGTTGTCGTTGCAGTACGCAAAAATATCGGTGATGATCCGCATCGAAGGGCGCGGCGGATATATATAGGTACCGCGCGCTACATACTCTTTAAGGAGATCATTCTGAATTGTCCCACCGATCGCGGTAGCGGGAACTCCCTGGCCTTCGGCGACCAATTGGTAGAGGAGAATCAGAATCGCAGCCGTTGAGTTGATCGTCATTGAGGTGGTGATCTTGTCGAGAGGGAGACCGCGAAGCAGTATCTCCATATCGTCGAGAGAGTCGATCGCTACTCCTACCTTGCCGACCTCGCCCTCAGAGCGCGGGTGGTCTGAGTCGTAGCCCATCTGTGTTGGGAGGTCGAAGGCGCATGAGAGCCCGGTCTGCCCTGCGCCAAGGAGAAAATGGAATCGCTTATTGGTCTCGTCTGCAGTCCCAAAACCAGAGTACTGACGCATTGTCCAAGGTCGCGTTCGGTACATCTGCTCATAGACACCGCGTGTGTAAGGGGCGCTACCTGGTAGGCCTAGTCGCTCATCGGGGTCGAACCCCTCGAGGTCATTCTGCGTGTAGACCGATTTGATCTCGATCCCTGAATCAGTGCGGCGGGTCTCATCTTTAGCCATAGTGGGCAAGACTACCGGCGCCGCCGCAGATACCCTAAGTGGGTGAGCCAAATTGACCCCTCTCCGTTTGGGGAGACTCCAATAGAGACCGTTGCCGGCTGGATTCGTAGCGCTAAGTCGATCTGCGTGCTTACTGGTGCAGGTATCTCAACGGAGTCGGGGATCCCAGATTTTCGCGGACCCAACGGACTCTGGACCAAGAACCCCGACGCCGAGAAGGTCTCAGATATTCGCTACTACACCACCGATGCAGAGTTGCGTAAACGTAACTGGCACGCTCGACGCACCAACGGAATCTGGGAGGCCGACCCAAACGCCGGGCATCGCGCACTTGTTGACCTCGAGAAGGCCGCCAACTTAGATCTACTCGTCACGCAGAACATCGATGGGCTTCACCTCCAGGCAGGCTCAGACCCGATGCGCGTAATCGAGATACACGGAACAACCCTTGAGGTTAAGTGCCTTGCGTGCGGATGGCGCGGCCCGATGGGCGAGACGCTCGATCGTGTAGCTGCTGGCGAAGAAGACCCCGCGTGCCTTGAGTGCGGAGGAATGCTCAAGAGCGGCACAGTCTCATTCGGCGAGTCGCTTAACAGTGCCGATCTCGCGCGCTCCATGCGCAGCGCCAAGAATTCAGATCTATTCATTGCCATCGGAACCTCCCTTGGGGTCTTTCCAGTAGCAAATCTGCCGCGCACCGCATTGAGCACGGGCGCACGCTTAATAATCATCAACGGCGAGCCCACGCCATACGACGATCTCGCCGATGCTGTATCCCATGCACCAATAGGCGAGGTACTCCCCGCTCTCGTAGCGCTCATCTAACGCGACCGCTAATGCGGCCGGTGGGGGGCCAATTCGGGCTGAATATCTCACAGGTTGGCAATACCTGACCTTTGGGGTAGGATTTATCCCCGTAAGCCAGCACCACTCAACACAGACCCTTCCCAGACTCTCTCCCCAAGGGGTATTTCATGGCGAGCTTCAGAGAGCTCCTAGCCCGCGCCAAGGCCGGCATAACAGAGATCAGCCCAGCTGAGGCCGAGACACGCCTCGGCACCTCGACATTTATTGACGTACGCGAGCAGGACGAGTTCGACGCCGGCACTATTCCGGGCGCCGTCCACATCCTGCGCGGCTTCCTTGAGAGTCAGGTCGAGAGCCGAGTCCCCGATCGTGACGCTCCGGTAGTTCTGTATTGCGCTGGAGGCATGCGCTCCGCGTTCGCGGCTGTAACCCTCAATGAGATGGGCTACACGAATGTCGTCTCGATGGAGGGCGGATTCGGTCAGTGGAAGAACGAAGGCCGCAACTGGATCACTCCAGTCTCCCTAAGCGCTGAGCAACGCGATCGTTATAAGCGTCACCTACTTCTCCCTGAGGTGGGTGAGGCTGGGCAGCAGCGTTTACTTGAGAGCAAGGTGTTGTTGCTCGGTGCAGGTGGGCTCGGATCTCCTGCGGCTATGTATCTCGCAGCAGCAGGCGTTGGAACCCTTGGCATTGTTGATATGGATGTTGTAGATAACTCAAATCTTCAGCGACAGATTCTTCACAACATTGACCGTGTAGGCGACCGCAAGGTTGACTCCGCAAAGAAGACACTCACGCTTCTAAACCCAGATATCAATGTTGTTGGTTATGACGTGCGCTTTGGTGCCGAGAATGTTCTAGACATCCTCGATGGCTACGACGTGGTTGTCGACGGTACTGACAACTTCCCAACTCGGTACCTCTTGAACGACGCTGCATTGATCAAGCGAATCCCTGTGGTTCACGGATCAATCTTCCGTTTTGAGGGTCAGGTAACTGTCTTTGATCCGTATGTTGGGCCCTGCTACCGATGCTTGCTCCCCGAGCCCCCACCACCGGAGCTTGCACCTTCCTGCGCCGAGGCCGGAGTTCTTGGGGTTCTTCCAGGGATCATCGGATCGATTCAGGCTCTTGAGGCGATCAAGTTGCTCCTAGATCTTGGAGATCCGTTACGCGGAAGACTCCTTGCATACGACGCTCTTGAGCAGTCTTTCCGCACCTTCAAGGTACGTCGTGATCCGCGCTGCCCTGCTTGTGGCGAGGACGCTCCCGAGATCGTGATCGCAGAGTACGACCAGCACTGCTTGCCACACGCTGTACTCTCGGATGGCAGTACCGCTGGTCACTAGTTGACCTTCGGTTCCACCAGTTCAGTTAAGAGGGAGGCCCCGGCTTTTGCCGGGGCCTCCCTTTATAACTGCTTCAACTCGGTTTCGTAATTTAATTACGGAGTCTTGGTCGTCTTCATGTTTGTTATCGCCTTCGGCATACGGATGCTCTTGAGATTGGCCTTCTTCCACTTATTTACCTCTGCCTTGATTCCGACAGCGGGTACAGCCTTAGCGCCCTTTGGATTCTTCATCCCGGCGAGCACAGGTGGCTTAGGCGTCTTAGCAATCTTGTAATCAACCGAAGGTGGCTTGGATGCGTCGATGTACTTCTGTAGATCGAGCTCGTCCGTTGCCGGAACTCCCACACCAGTTGGGCACGGATGTACCTGCTCAATGTTGGAGGGCTTACTCGTCTTAAATACATTGTTTGAGAAGCAGTTTCCCTCTCCCCCGAATGTTGCGAGATCCCCCTCGCCAGAATCGCTCACGATGTTATTAATAACACGGTTGCGATTGGCTAAGAATACTGTCTTGTCTGGGTTGAGAACAGAGACGATGCCAGCAATGTCGTGGTCCCATACTCGGTTCTTTGTAACCAGGTTGTCGCTCCCACCCGCAATGAGGATTCCATTGCCCTGCGCTAACTTTGCTGCACCAATGGCTGGCGTCTCGCCATTGTTATTCGAGTAAACAAGGTTTCCGATTACCGTTGCTTTGCGCTGCGGAGCTAGCGCTTCTCCATCGCCACTGTTAGGCACGATTCCAGCGCGGTTGTAGCGCCAGATTGAGTTCGCAACAACGAGATTACCGCTCGCATTTGTGCCTGAGTATCCGAGGCCGTTGTACTCAGATATCGAGTCTCGGATAATCGAATCACACGGAAAACACTGCCCTATGTAGAACCCTGCGTCCGGCGATCCCGAGCCGTAGTCGTGATCCAGAACGCCCTCAACGGAGTCGAATGCATAGATGCCGTAGTCACCAGTGCGCGTTGAAGTGAGATAGGAGCCTCTATAGCCCTTTACCCCAGTCCAAAAAAACCCGTTGCGCTCATAGCGCCGTGCTGTCATGTTCTCAACGGCAACACCATTGGCGCCGATGATCTTGATCCCATTCTCGAGTTCATACCGACCGTCGAGAATCGTCTTGTTCCGGTCTAGCCCGCGAATAACAACTCGGTCTGTCGTCACAAGAACTGCCTCGTGGTACACGCCCGGGGATACAAGGACCATGTCCCCTGGGTTCGCCTTATCGACCCCACCTTGAATCGTCTTAGCGTCGCCAGGTACACGAATCGTCTTAGATTTACCGCTACTAGAGGCTGTTTCGGAGGAGGCCTTGCCCTTTTCAGAGGTAGGCACCGTTCCGTCTGCATTCCTTACGGTGATGGATCCGAACATTCCGCGCCCAGGGGATCCATGGATTGAGCAGAAGTATTCGTATACCCCAGGTTTTGCAAATGTGTATTCGTACTCTTCACCGACACCAATGAGTTTGTCTCCCCATTCAGCCTTCTTCTTGTCGGGGATCACGTTGTGTTCGTTGTAGCCCTCGTTGGGCCAATGGATTGTTGCCCCTGGATCAACGGTGACACGCCGAGGCGTAAATACGTTGTCCTTCATTGTGACATTTACATCGATGTACTCCTGAACTGCCGCACCGGTGCTTTGCCTAGAGGCAGAGGCAGGAGCCGCAACCGCAACTACCCCAGTTAGGCCTACGGCTGACGCTACGGCTATCGCGAGCAAACGCCTCGCTTTGAGAATTTTTAGCCTGCCTTGCTCCCCCATGAATCGCAATCTCGGCATAGTTATGCTCTGCATTGTCATTAAATCCCCCGATTTAATCTCTGTAGATCAATAATGGATCTATTACGAGCAAACCGCCACAATAAATTGAGTAGCGATGTACCTCTTGATTCCCTACTTAGGATTCTTGAAGGTTAGCGCCAACTCAATGAGGGTGCGCGTTGCAAATCCGGTTCCACCTCTTGGCGTGTAACCACTATCAGCGCTTGCACGCGATGGACCGGCTATGTCGATGTGCGCCCAGGGCGTAACCCCCACAAAAGCCTCCAAAAATAGGCCTGCTGTGAGTGCTCCGCCATACCCACCGGTGCCTGTGTTCTTTAAGTCTGCTATCTCGGACTCGATTAGAGGCTTGTACTCCTCTGGCAACGGAAGGGGCCAGACTGACTCCCCGACACGATCAGCCGCAGCCTGCACCTGATCGCGCCACGAGTCGTTATTACCCATAAGCCCTGCGATCTTGTCGCCAAGCGCAACCATGCATGCTCCTGTCAATGTCGCGACATCAACAATTGCAGCGGCTCCATCATCAGCAGCAAGCGATAATGCATCGGCGAGGATCAATCTCCCCTCAGCATCGGTGTTCAATACCTCGACGGTCTTACCGTTGCGGTGCTTGAGAACATCCCCTGGGCGAATAGCAGTGCCGCTCGGCATGTTCTCTACCAACGGCGCGTAACCAATCACCTTCTGCTTGACCCCAAGATCGCGAAGCACGGACATCGTTGCTATAACTGCTGCCGCTCCAGACATATCGGTCTTCATCGCCTCCATGCCGCTCGCCGTCTTGAGGGAGAGGCCGCCGGAGTCGAATACAACTCCCTTACCCACCAAAGCAAGAGCCGGGCCGCGTGCTCCGGTTGGCGAGTAGGTGATCTTTACGAAGCGGGGCTTGCGTGCTGACCCCTGGGCCACACCGATCACGCCACCCATACGAGCGCGGCGAATCTCTTCGGGCCCGAGTACTTGGACCCTCACTCCCTTGCCGCGCAGGAGTGTCTGTGCTGCTTTTGCGAATACCTCAGGTGATTTATCGGCAGCGGGGGTATTTATGAAGTCCCGCGCCCAGCAGGTTGCTTCTGAGATCAATACTCCACGATTTGCTCCAGCGAGGACCCGTGCTCCGCCGCCACCAAGGAGTGTGACACTCGCTAGTGCAGAGGCAGTCGCCTTCGTCTTGTGCTCGATGTATCGGTAACCACCGAGTACACATCCCTCTGCGACTGCCTGAGCGGCGGCGGCTCTATCGATTGATTCGGGGGCTGCATCAAGAATGGTTGTTGCAAGCGACTTAGCCTTTGATCCACGCTTTGCTATAGCTGCTCCACATTTACGCAGGGCCTCAAGATTCACCGCGGACTGTTCACCAACACCAAAAACCATCGCGGCTTTGGCGGCGCCAGAGTCGCCAAGGGGGACCATCAGTGTCTCGCCGACCTTCCCCTCAAAACCAGCCGAGGCTAGGAACGCTACGAGACCACCCGAGAGCGCCTCATCGAGCAACTCTGCACCTGGGCCTAAGAGTCTTCCACTAAATACCGGAACAGCGAGAAGGTCGACCCTCGCTCGTGATGCTGAGGTTGCGCTAACGCGAAACACGATGCTCATTTATGTTCCTTTCGAGTACACGATTCTTGCATGGAGGGTTTTTGTAAAAAGTTTTTATCTGCAGAAGGGCGGAAGATCAGTCGACTATTTCGCGCCTTGCAGGCCTAAAGACACCTTCCTGCCATCGAGCAAGGGTCCAGCAGAGATCTGCAAGTCGATTGAGATAAGGCACTACCTGACTCTCAGCCTCAAGCCAACCGACGCGAGTAGCTCCAACACAGTCGCGCTCTGCTCTACGCACAACGGTTCTAGCAACGTCAAGCAATGCAGAGATTCGGTTCTCGCCTGGGAGTACAAACTCCGTGGGCTGTTCAAAGCGCTCCGTAATTTCGTCGATGATTGGCTCGAGCTGCGTAACCATCTCAAGAGTTACACGGGTCGTTCCATCGGTTAATTTCGAGCGGTTCTCTGGAGCGGTAGCGAGTTCGGCGCCGACTACGAAGAGGTCCCGCTGCAGTCGAATAAGCAGCTCAAGAATCTCAGAGCCCGCCTCGGCCTCAGCCCGTGCGACACCTAGGGCCGAGACGGCTTCATCCGTTGTTCCATAGGCATGCGGACCGGCATCGTCTTTTGAGACGCGCCCCCCGTATAAGAGTGCTGTAGTGCCATCGTCTCCACCGCGCGTATAAATCTTCACTCTCTTAGTGTACGGCGAGGACCCCCCTTGACACGGCTCCCGGCTTTGCAAGAGCGCTTCCCTGTGCCCAAGGACTAGATAGGACCCCCCAGCCCTTAGACTCTGGGTCGATGAGTAACTTTCTAAAAGCCCTAACTGAGCGAGTGTTGGTTCTTGATGGCGGTTTTGGGACGTGGATGCAGGCCTATGACCTCGGACCTGACGACTTTGGCGGCGAGGAGCTTGAGGGATGCAATGAGAACCTTGTTGCAACAAGGCCGGATCTCATCACTGCCATGCACTCTGATTACCTAGCAACCGGCTGCGACGCTATTGAGACAGCCACCTTTGGAGCCTTTGGTCTCGTATTAAACGAATACGACATCGCTGACCGTTCCTATGACCTAAATGTTGCAGCGGCGAAGTTGGCTAAAGATGTTGCGACTGACTTCTCAACACCGGATCGACCTCGCTGGGTAGTGGGCTCCATCGGACCCGGAACACGCCTCCCCTCACTCGGGGCTATCTCGTTTGCTGACCTTCGCAACGATTATGAGGTACAGGCCGCTGGGCTGCTTGCTGGTGGGGCGGATGTTCTTCTTATTGAGACTGTCTATGACCTCCTTCAGGCAAAGTCCGCTCTCATCGCATGTCGCCGGGCAATGCAGGCAGCAGGGCGCGAGGTCCCGTTGATGGTCCAGGTAACCATGGAGACAACCGGGCGCATGCTCGTTGGCTCGGAGATTGGAGCCGCATTAACAGCACTTGAGGCCATGCGACCAGATGTAATCGGAATGAACTGCGCTACCGGTCCACAAGAGATGACAGAGCACCTGCGCTACCTAGCGCAGCATTCCCAGACCTTTATCTCGTGCCTCCCTAACGCCGGACTCCCGAGCGTTGTTGATGGACACACGCACTATGACCTGACTCCCGTTCAACTTGCCGATGCGCACGAGCGCTTTGTGACTGAGTTTGGTGTCAACATTGTCGGTGGATGCTGCGGCACAACCCCTGAGCACATCGCTGCAGTAGTTGATCGTGTTGGCGGTCGAGCACCGATGGTTCGCACCCCGACCCTTGAGCCATCATGCTCGAGTCTCTATAGCCAGGTTCCGTTCGACCAAGAGGTCGCATACCTTGCACTAGGCGAACGAACTAACGCGAATGGATCTAAGAAATTCCGTGATGCGATGCTCGAAGAGGACTGGGATACATGCGTCAATATGGCGCGTGAGCAGGTCAAAGAGGGCGCACACGTGCTTGACATTTGCGTTGATTATGTAGGGCGCGACGGCGTTGCTGATATGCGTGAAATTGCAGGGCGCTTCGCCACGCAGGCTGCGCTACCGCTTGTATTCGACTCCACTGAGCCCGAGGTAATGGAGGCTGGCCTTCAGTTATTTGGGGGCAAAGGCATCCTCAACTCAGCCAACCTCGAGGAGGGCGAGGCCCCGGGCACTCGACTAGATCGGGTCCTAAGGCTTGCTAGCGAATATGGGGCAGCAGTTATCTGCCTAGCAATCGATGAAGAAGGGCAGGCGCGCGATCTCGAGTGGAAGATGCGAGTCTGCAAACGCATCTACGACCTCGCCGTTAATAAGTACGGGATACCACCAACCGATCTCTTCTTCGATCCGCTTACTTTTCCACTAAGCGCCGGTACCGAGGATCTGCGTGGCGATGCGATTGAGACCATAGAAGCGATCCGGCGCATTAAGTCAGATCTTCCTGGCGCCTCAACCGTGCTGGGT